>DUGL01000075.1:0-6297 GCA_013331415.1 Methanoregulaceae archaeon
ACCCCGTGCTGGCCGGCGCCGGTCTCGGCAATGATCCGCTCTTTGCCCATGAGCCGTGTCAGGAGCGCCTGGCCGAGCGCATTGTTCAGTTTGTGCGCCCCGGAATGGAGCAGGTCTTCCCGTTTCAGGTAGACACGACAGCCGAGATCTGCCGACATGTTGCGGCAGAACGTGAGGGGCGTCTCCCTCCCCGCATACTCATGCAGGTAGTACTCCATCTCCTGCTGAAAAGCAGCAGAGGGGAGAATCGTCCGGTATGCCTCGTCAAGCTCCGCGAGCGCTGCCATCAGCGTCTCGGGGACAAACCTTCCGCCGTATGGACCGAACCGTGTTGCATCAGTCATAGATCATCCCTCCTCTGGCATTCTTCACGAATGCCTGCACCTTCCTTGCATCTTTCCTCCCTGGTGCATACTCGACACCCGTCGCTACATCAACCCCATACGGATGAACCGCTGCTATGGCATCCCTGACATTCCCGGGACTCAGGCCTCCCGCGAGGAAGACCGGGGTGGCAGTCGACCTGACCACTGAGGCGGCATAGACCGGGTCATAGAGGTGTCCTCTCCCCTGGCTTGCATCCAGGACCAGGGCGTCCGCATCAGCGGGGATTGGATCTCCCTGCCTGATGCTCCGGATGACCTGTGCACACCGGTCTCCGGGCATCGGGACGGTACAGGAGACCTGGATAGCATCCGGACGGAGACTGCACATGGCCTTTATCTCATCCGGGGTTGGCACATGTGCGACACAGCACCGGGTGAGCGACGGTGCAGCTTCGAAGATGGCGGGAACCTGCCCGGGGTCTACACGGCGCGGTGAAGGTGAGAATACCACGACTCCAATCGCATCTGCGCCCGCTTCCTCGGCCATCCGCGCATCCTCCGGGCTCGTGATCCCGCAGATCTTTACGCGGATAAGAATCCCTCCAGGCGTTGCAGCGGGTCAGGTGAGCTCATGAGTGCGGTGCCGATCAGAAATCCGTCAGCGAACGGGCGCAGGGTCCGGATGTCACAGGGCCAGACCACCCCGCTCTCTGCCACAACCCGGATCCCTGCATTGCGAAGCAGGGGTGCCAGCCGGATCGTGGTTGAGAGGTCGGTCTTCATGGTGCGAAGGTCACGGTTGTTGATCCCGACAATTTTGGTCTGTGTTGAAAGTGCTGCCTTCACCTCGTCAGCCGAGTGAACTTCCACGAGCGGTTCAAGACCATATGCCCGTGCGAGATCAACCATGTCACGCAGGCCATCCCCGAGGACACCGGCAATCAGGAGAACGGCGTCCGCCCCGAGCGCCCGGCTCTCTGCCAGCTGTCGCTCGTCGATGATAAAGTCCTTCCGGAGCAGGGGGATATCCACATGCGGCCGTATGGCAGGAAGAAACCCGGGATCACCCTGGAAGTAGACAGGTTCGGTCAGGACTGAGAGTGCAGCTGCGCCTGCCCGGCAGAAATCCCGGGCAAAGGTCACCGGGTCGCTCCGCTGCCGGATAGTCCCTCGGGAGGGGGAGGCGAATTTTATCTCTGCTATGATCCTGTTTCCCTGCTCTTTCTGGCCCAGTGCCGAGGACAGGCTTATCGCACTCCTCACGGGAGCGATGTCATACTCTTCTGTTCCGGGAAGCCCGGCAACCCTCCCTGCCGTTGCCCGGATTACCTGGTCGAGGATCATGGTTCCCTCCGTGAGGCCAGGATGAGTGCATCCAGCCGTTCTGTCGCAGCACCCGTATCTATTGCCTCGTTCGCCCGCTCGATACCATGGGCAAGGTCCGGGGCCTCTCCCCCGAGATAGATTGCCGCCCCGGCATTCAGTACCACCACGTTACGGGCTGCCCCTTTTTCCCCGGAAAGGATATTGCGGATAATTGAGGCATTTTTCTGCGGGCTCTGGCCGGCAAGGTCCGAGAGAGGTGCCAGCGGTATGCCGTACTCCCGGGGATCGATGGTGTAGTGCCTGACCGTCCCCGTATCAATTTCTGCTACCGTTGTCGGGCCACAGACCGTGATCTCATCGAGACCATGGCCATGGACCACCATAGCATGTTCTGTGCCCAGTGCCATGAGCGTCGTCGCGAACCGGGTGATGAGGGCGGGGCTGTACACACCACAGAGCCGGGCGGAAGCCCCTGCAGGGTTCATGAGCGGTCCGATGAGATTGAAGACAGTCGGGAACCCGAGATCCCTTCGCGCAGCCGCCGCATACCGCAGTGCAGGGTGGAAGGCCGGGGCGAACAGAAATGCGATTCCCGTCTCTTCGACGATCGCCCGGACCCGTTCCGGAGGGAGCTCCAGCCTGACGCCGAGTGCTTCGAGCACATCGGCCGATCCCGACGAACTGCTGACGCTCCTGTTGCCATGCTTGACCACCGGGACCCCGGCACCCGCGGCAACCAGTGCTGCTGCCGTGCTGATATTGAATGTCCGTGCCCCATCTCCCCCGGTCCCGCAGGTATCCACGAGCCGGCCGCGTACATCAGGCCGGATGGTGACCGCGTGGCGCTGGAGTTCCCGGACAAATCCGGTGATCTCGTCCGCGGTCTCCCCTTTCATGCGGAGCGCGGTGAGGACTGCCGCTACCTGGGCATCGGTCGCTTTTCCGGTTGCGATCAGTTCCATGGCCGAGGATGCCTGCAGCGCGGTGAGGTGCTGCCCTGCGGCCAGTCTCGAGAGGAGTGCCTGCATCATGCACCCCGCGGCTGGTTCGAGAGGAAGTTTGCGATGATCCTGCTCCCGGGCAGGGTCATGATGCTCTCAGGATGGAACTGGACACCGGTTATGGCGAGATCGCGGTGAGCAACCGCCATGATGCACCGGTCATCTGCGGATACCGCCAGGGTGGCGAGCTCCTCGGGAATGCTTTCCGGGGCTGCCATGAGTGAGTGGTACCGGGTCGCAGAGAAGGGAGAGGGAATACCGGAGAAGATACCATTTCCGCCATGGATGATGCTGCTCGTCTTCCCGTGCACGGGTCTGGCCATGCGGCATACCTTCCCGCCAAAGGCCTGGACGATGGTCTGGTGCCCGAGGCATACCCCGAGGATGGGGATTTTTCCGGCAAATTCCGCTATCACTTCCGGACATATCCCTGAATCTTCCGGGGTGCCGGGGCCGGGGGAGAGAATGATCCGCTCAGGCATTGCGTTTCGCACCTGTGCGAGCCGTGCATCACAGGGGATCGGGATCGGGTGTGCCCCCAGCTGACCGACCAGCTGATACAGGTTGTAGGTGAAACTGTCATAGCAGTCGATGATAGCGACCCTCATGGTGCATCACCTGCCTGGAGGATAGCCGTGATCATGGCCTGCGCTTTGTGCTCGGTCTCCTCAAATTCCCTCTCCGGGACCGAGTCAGCGACGATCCCGGCACCGGTAAAATACTCTGCCCGGCCGTCTTTGACCCGGACCGTCCTTATGGCAATCGCAAATTCGAGGAGATCATCAAACGTGGCATACCCGACCGCCCCGGCATAGAGACCCCGCGGCACGGGTTCGAGGTCCGCGATGATCTGCATCGCCCGGATCTTTGGTGCCCCGCTCACCGTGCCTGCGGGAAAACAGGCGGCAAGGGCGTCGAAACGGTCCCTCCCCTCAGCGAGGACCCCGCTCACTTTCGAGACGATGTGCTGCACATGCGAGAACTTCTCGATCTCCATGAATTCCGGGACCGATACCGACCCGAACGCTGCAACCTTCCCGATATCATTCCTGGCAAGGTCCACGAGCATCAGGTGCTCTGCCCGCTCCTTTGCATCAGCAAGGAGATCAGCTGCAAACCGGGCGTCTTCTTCCGGATCCTTTCCCCGTGGCCGCGTGCCTGCGATGGGAACAGTCTGAAACTCCCTGCCTTCAGATTTCACGAGCATCTCCGGGCTTGACCCGATGATGGCCTCATCATCAAAACGGAGGTAGTACAGGTAGGGAGAGGGGTTTATATCCCTGATACGGCCGTAAATCTCACGGGGATCTCCCTGGAACGGGCAGGTGATCTTCCGGGCGAGGACGACCTGGAAGATGTCCCCGGCCATGATGTGTTCCTTTGCCGTGACAACTGCGGACTCGAACGCTGACCGGTCTGCAGACGAAAGAGAGGGAGCAGGCGAAGTACGACAGGGGCTCCCTTTTTTCGGCCGCACATCCTGTATCGCTGCTTTCAAGCGCCCAAGCCGTTCGACAGCACGCTCGTATTCTGCTGAGGGGTCACTATCCCGGGGCAGGATCAGGTCGTCAAAGAGCAGGCAGGAACCCTGCACATGGTCGTACACGATCCCCCGGGTGGAGAGCATGAACCGGGCAAGGGGGAGTGCATCCCTGCCGGCCTGGACACGTCCCCCGGTTATCGTGGTCACCATGTCATACGTGCAGTACCCGACAAAACCCCCGGTAAACCCATCTGTACGCGGTCCGGCAACCCTGAACCGGGAGGTGAGCGCCCGGAGCTGGCTCACCGGGTCCGATCCCTCGAGTGAGGCACAGATAGCGGAACAGGGGTGCCTGCCCTGGCATCTCGGATCGGATCCGAGCGATATGATCAGATCCGGTGCAAGGCCGATGATCGAACGGACTGCCCGCCGGGGGACCCCTTCCATCGATTCGAGAATGTAACCGTTCCTGATATCCAGCGCACAAAAGAGGGTATACGGGTCTGCTGCGGGGAGCGGAATGGTTTCTGTGACGGGGATTACCTTGTACGGAGGAGAGATGCTCTCCATTTCTCCATCTGGACGTCCCGATGATTGTGCCGTCCCGGGGACGGCGTTCCCCAGTCCACTGGCATCACGTGCATGTCTGTCATGTACTCAATAGTACATTGTTGAATATATTTATACTTTGTTGACTATTTCCATTCATTCCCAGGGGACGAGGATCCCGGCCATCATCTCCCAGGGGGGAACTTCCCGCGGATCATTGTGCTAAACCTCCCGGATAGGTCCGGTTATCCGCAACCCCTGCTCCTCAATCCAGGCGAAGAGCCTCTCATTGGCGGGACCGCATGCCTCGTACGGCCCCTTGTGAATAATCCAGGCCATCTCTCCACCCGGGTATCGTAGAGACTCTCATCCCGGGGCCGGGTTTTATGCCCGGGGGCACCGGGAAGGCCAGCCCGATATCGGCTCTCCCCTCCGTGTCTGCCGCTATGGCTTCTTCTGCTGTTCCTTCGTGCATGACAAAGACCGGAGGACCGGGGAGGGGTATCCCTTCCTCCATGGCATATTGCGCGATCTGAGGGAGCAGCTCGGCGATCTGCCGGTAGTTCCCCCTCTTCCGGATACCAGGCGCGGTCTGCGGGGCAACCGTGACAATCGTGACTTCTCCATGCGTGCCATTATCCCTGTGAAAGGATGCACAGAAAGAGGTTAACCGGGTGGGATGAAAGTATCCGTCAGCCCGGGTTCCCACCGGTTCGATCGCCCCATGCGTGGCAGTGGTCCTGTAGGTGAGAGATGGGTGGTGAGCCTTCAGTGATCCCTCCCCACAGTTCCCGGGAATAAGCGGTTCATCACCATTTCACTGTTTCATCGTACTGCCCGACTCCCGCATGATCCTGATGGCACAGTAGGGGCCGCACATGCTGCAGGGCATCCCTTCCGGGTTGTCGATCCCTGCCGTTTCCGGGTCAAGGGCGAGCGCAGCCTGGCCCTTCCAGTCAAGTGCTGCCCGCCGGCGCGCAAGGGCCTCGTCTCTCTCCCCGTTCCGGTACTTGATCGTGTCCCCGATATGGGCAGCAATCCGGAATGCGATCAGTCCCTCCTTCACCTGGGCCGGGGTCGGCAGCCCGATATGTTCTGCGGGTGTGAGATAGCAGAGGTAATCGGCCCCGGCACCGGCAGCGATCGATGCCCCTGTACACCCGGCGATATGGTCGTATCCCATGGCAATATCGGTTGGCAGGGGGCCGGCTACAAAGAGTGGAAACCGTGATTTTCTTTTATAGGCCCTGATATACCCGGGGATCCTGCTGGCGTGCACATGACCGCCCACCCCTTCGATGATGACCTGGACGCCTTCTTCATGTGCCCTGCTGGCAAGTGCACTGTTCTCCCGCATCTCTGCAAGCTGGAGCCGGTCCCGTGGATCAGCGATACACCCGCTCCGCATCGTATTGCCCAGCGAGAGGACGATATCGTGCTTTCTCAGTAGCGATAGGATCTCATCAAAACAGGTCAGGTATGGATTCTCGCATTCCCCGAGGATCATGTGGGCAGCCATCAGGGATCCCCCTTTCGAGACGACTCCGAGAATGCGGGGGGTTTTCTGCACCAGTTTTAGGGTTTTTCGTGAGAGCATGTGGAGGACAACAGA
>DUGL01000075.1:6374-6740 GCA_013331415.1 Methanoregulaceae archaeon
AGGGTGGTGACTGCGGCAATGCGTCTCCTGATCCCCGGGATATCCCCCCCCATGGAGAGGTCGCTTAAGGTATCAGCCCCGTATCGCTCAGCGATCCGGGCTTTCTCCACCTCTTCGTCCGGGTTACAGCAGACGGGTGAGGTCCCGATATTCACATTCACCTTGGTGGTGAGGCCTTCGCCTATCCCGACCGCTCTCGCTTCCCGGTGCATAATCACCACCCTCCCCCCGGCAACCCGTCCCGCCAGGATCTCCGGATCCATCCCCTCGGCGGTAGCAACCAGTTTCACGCGCTCCGTGATCGCCCCGTCCCGGGCGGCTTCAGTCTCTGTCTTCATCTGTGCTGCCCATACTTGGCGTGCCTGC
>DUGL01000036.1 GCA_013331415.1 Methanoregulaceae archaeon
CTCCCGGAACTGGAGGGAAATGATGCCATGCGGGAGGCGGTGCGGGACTGCTCCCGCGCAGGGACTCCCATCTATGCCGAATGCGGCGGCCTGATGTACCTGACGGAGCAGGTACGGACCCGGGCCGGCTGGCAGGGGAGCGACCGGGAGGAGTCCTCAGCGATGTGCGGGGTCTTTTCGGGCGAGACCGTCATGCCTGCCCGGCGGGTGGTGAGCTATGTCGAGGGGGAGAGCCTCGGCGGAAACCCGGTCGGTCCCGGACATTTCCGCGGGCACGAGTTCCACTACTCCGATGTCGTCCTTTCCGGGGATACCCGATTCTCATACCGTCTCTCCCGGGGGTATGGGATCCAGGGGCAGCTCGACGGCGCCGTCCGTGAACAGACGCTCGGGAGCTATACCCACCTCCACCCGGTCAGCAGCCGGGGGATGATCACCTCATTTCTCCAGGCCTGCCGATCCCGGTGCTGATCCTGCCCTGCTATCCGGCCGGCACGGGTCCGGGTATGATACTGGAGACTCATCGAATTTACCCTGATCCCGGTTCTGGAAGGATTTCCGCGATAGATCATCCCATACAACTTCTCCTGGATCCCCTGCTGTTTCCGCCGCAGATTATCAGTGAATAACCCGCCTGTCCTGTCTGGTACCCTCTTCTCCCAGGATACCGCGCCGGGAAGAATCACCCCCTGATAACACGCCTGCCAGATCCCCTCTCTTCCTTTTTTCGGGGTTCCGATCCTGGAGAGAACCAGCAGGTAAAAAATACCAGTACTTCCATACCTAGCAGGCATGATAATTTACATGGATGGCAGGTATGTGCCCCGCGAAGAGGCGCGGGTCTCTGTCTTTGACCACGGGTTTCTCTACGGTGACGGGGTCTTTGAGGGGATCAGGGCATACAACGGGCGGGTCTTCCGCCTGCAGGAGCACATCGACCGCCTCTATGATTCCGCACGGACCATCGATCTCCAGGTCCCGGTGAAAAAAGAGGAGATGGCAGCGATCATCCTCGAGACGCTCCGGAAGAACCAGCTGAAGAACGGGTACATACGGCCGATCGTCTCGCGGGGGGTCGGCGACCTCGGCCTCGATCCGCGCAAATGCCCGAAACCCTCGATCATCGTGATTGCGGTCGAGTGGGGAGCGATGTATGGGGACCTGTACGAGAAGGGGCTGAAGGCGATCACGGTCTCGGTGCGGAGGAACCCGGCCTCAGCCCTCCCGCCGAATGTCAAGAGCCTGAACTACTTAAACAACATCCTCGGCAAGATCGAGGCAAACTACAAGGGAGGAGACGAGGCGATCTTCTTTGATACCAACGGGTACCTCTCCGAGGGGTCCGGGGACAATATCTTTTTTGTGAAGAACGGGGTCATATTCACCCCTCCGACCCTGAACAACCTGCGGGGGATAACCCGTGCTGTCGTCCTCGAGATCGCACAGTCGCTCGGGATCACCCTCATCGAGCAGAACCTGGGCTACTATGACATGTACGCGGCGGACGAGGTCTTCGTGACCGGGACGGCTGCAGAAGTCGCCCCGATCGTCCTGATTGACGGCCGTTCCATCGGCAATGGGAAGCCCGGCCCGATCACCCGGCAGCTGATGGCCGCGTTCAAGACCGTCACCGAGACCGAAGGAACTCCCATCTACCCGTGATCGACGCGACCGGCCCGATACACAATTTATTTTTACATTGACGATCAAATAAGAGAGGCACCTGCTGCTATAGTGTAGTCCGGCCAATCATTTCGGCCTTTCACGCCGAAGACTGGGGTTCGAATCCCCATAGCAGCATCTTTTCAGTTATGGTATAATTCCTGTAAAAATGGTAAGATATTATTTTATGCTTATTATTCTTCGCTCAACCACGCATTTTTTTATACATCCTTTCTGACCGGTTTATTACATCTTCCATAATGTCATTTCCATCAGGGAAATTTTTCATGTGTAAAACCCGCCTATGGCGGCAACGCGATCGTTATACGCACCATCAGGAACTAATTTAAACCCTGCTCTGCCATACCCCTCTGATGAAACTCAGACTCTGCCTCGCATTGTGTGTAATTCTCTTCATCAGCATCATTATTGCAGGGTGCGAGGACCCTGATAATAACGGGAAGCCCCTTACACCAGCAGTTACCACTGTCCCCACGGATTCTTTGGAAGATTCCTGGGATACTCTCTCGTATGCAACACTCCTTGCAAAAGAAGAGAGCAGGGAAGTGCTCACCAGGGCAGCATATGAGGTGCAACAGGGAGATTACGGCTGGCTCGTGGAAGCCATGCCCCCGGAAGTACAGGAACAGCTGGTAGAGCGGCCTTCGATTTCCACGGCAGATGCGGCTGAGATCGTCAGGGCACTCTCTGATGCAAAAGAGGTGGAGATGCATGAGAATCTCATCATCTATGAGACAACCTATCAGGGAAAAACTCATTCGTTCTACACGGTGAGGGAGTGGATGGTATGGAAGATCGTCGGGTTTTAATTATCGCACTCATCGTGCTGGTATGTGTACCTCTCCAGGTCACGGCATATTTGAATACCAACGCGGGGGGTCATCCCTCAATAAACAGATATGCGGTAGACTATTTTGAGAAGAATCTACTCCCCAATGATTCGCTGCTTAAAAATACCTCGATACGCGGGGAGCCGTGCTGGGGATTAGCATGGGATGAACTCGATGGAAAAGCGGATACCGGTCCCAGGGATACGATAAGCATCCCGCGGAGCAAACTCCTTCAGAACTGGATCAGGGATGGGGGCTACTCCGCTGATGAACCTGAATATTCCATGGCACTTGTCCACTTCTATGACCCAACGAATCCTGGCAAGGAATATCTCACGGATCACCTTTTCCTGCAGAAGGTAGGTGAACTCTGGTACAGTGATCTGGTTAATCCTCGCCTCTCTGCGGTGGACTGGGCATTTGATAGTGACACAGGAACCGGGTATTATATCCAGGATTACTCATGGAACGACGGCTTACGGTATTACAAGGCTGCACTTGAGTCTCCCCTGCGTTCGAATTACCTGTATGGCCAGGCATGGAGGGCAGTGGGGGAGACCATGCACCTTATGTCGGATATGACTGTTCCCGCCCATGTGAGAAACGATGGCCATCCCAGTTCAGAACCCTATGAAAACTCAGTCGGCGCCTGGGAGGTAACCCACTACAAGAATGGACCGTTTCTTAACCTCGATTATGACCACGGAACACTAAAAGATGTCATGATTCGCGTCGCGACCAAGGTGAACGAGGAATTCTATTCTGCCGACACGACACCGGTCCGCTACGAGACCGTGATGGGACAGACCTATACCTCGTACTCCTACCCGCAGCCCTCCCTGGAAGGACTCGTCCCCGATGCCAACGGGTACTACTATTCAGATGGAAGAGCACTCGCACGCGAGGATACAGCCCTGTTCCAGCCTGCACTTTCGGCGGGAGTGTTACGGTATGTATATCGCCTCGATAAAAAGGTGCTCGATGACCAGCGGAAAGTCCTGATACCCACGGCAATCCGGGCAAGTGCGGAGGTGCTGGACCGGTTCCTGCCCCGCTTTGAAGCGAAGTTATCGATAAAGAAATACCTGCCTGAAGCCCCGGAGGACGAACAATATGAAGTGTATACCACGCTGAAGCAGGTGCATTCCGAACCGGATGCGTGGAGCGGGCATGATCTCATCGTGCGAAACGGTGCATATCTGGTGGAAATAACTCCTGATGACAAAAAAACGGAAATCCCCCTTTCACTGACCCCTACCTTCGCAACCCCGCCACCGGATCCGAATTTTAACAGATGGCAGGATCTCTTCAAATTCAAACCGGGAACACGGGTGTATATGAAATACGACCTCGGAGGGTACGTAATCACGTCAAACGAAGTGCAGATCCCCACCCTCACCCCCACTCCCACCCCGACCACCACGGCAACAACCGAGCCTTCGACGATTCCCACTACCGCGCAGCCAATTCCAAAAGCGAGCTGGGGATGCGTGAATACCGCGGCCTGCACCCCGGAACATCCTGAATTGTGCTGTCCCGGGACGACATTCGATACCGGTCCCTGTGCAGGGTGCGAGAAATGCTGTGTGTGGGTCAACCAGACGAATATGGTAACCGGGGAACAAGGGTACTTTGCGATTCGTGCATTCTGCTCGTGCGAGACCGGAGAGGATGTAGACCGGAGTTCTATCAATACCAATCCCTGGTCTTCCTTACCAGGATAATCACCATGGGGATGTGACCGGGGTCCCGTGCTGGTGGGAACACCCTCACCAGTTTCCGGTCTGAACCGTTCCCGGGCAATGAGGGTATC
>DUGL01000137.1 GCA_013331415.1 Methanoregulaceae archaeon
CTTTGCACCGTTCAGGGTCGCGTTCCACCAGGCAGCAACCCCGGGGGGTAAATCCGCAGCGCAGATAAAAAACCGCTGCTTCCCTTCCATCCTGTCCCGTCCGCGGACAAACCGCGAGACCCGTGCTCCCCGGACCTGTTCTTCCGTTATCCTGATATCTGCCTCGATAACCCAGAACGGGATAAAGAACCGGGGCAGGCCCTCCTGGCGCGTGAAGTCGGTGACCGAAACGGTGAGCGGGGCAAGGTCCCCGCCCTCAATATGCAGGTGCGTGTGGCAGGACCCGCACTCCACCACCCGATCCCGTTCTTTCATGGTGATTGGCGCCTGGCAGCGGATACAGCGGAGCGGTTTTGCATTCATCGTCATCATCACCACCCGAGCCCTCCCTGGACCAGGTCGATGACCTTGTCCTTCGCAATATCCGGCAGTCGCCGCACGATACCCTTGAAACGCCCAATCACGGTCTTTTGCCGGGTGCGGGAGAGGTCATCCACGACAACCTCGGACCCGTACCGGAAGACGTCATAGGTCCAGGCAATCACGACCAGCCCGATGATCAGGGGGAATGCCGCGAGGAGGAGTCCCTCGATGTCGAACCCGACCGTGGGCAGGGTGACTGCAGACACCGCGATGAGCCCACCCCCGGCAACAGACCCTGCAGCCCCGGCCAGTCCCTGGTACAGGACGTCTCCGGGAGCTCTCCCGGACACGACCGTCCCCCTGACACCATCGAGTACAGCCAGGTACCCCCTCCCCTTGTACCGGTACCTGACAACCCAGAAGGGATAGGCGAGCTGCTGGAAGGAGCGGGGGCTCACCAGGGTCTTTTGGAAGGTGACCTTCTTCATCCTCGCCTCCTCCCGGGCTTCCCCGAACGCCTGGTCCGCAATCCCGTTCCGTGCAGCGGTGTAGGCATCGGTTGCCGGGTCGAGCGGGGGGAGCGCCGGGATGTCCCCCGGGTCGTAGGGCTCCGTCTCCCTGACCGTGGTCTGGAGAAACTCTATCCCGAGATCTCCCGGGTCGCAGCCGATATGGGTCCAGGTATACTCGCGATCAACACTTGCCGAGGAGTAATCCTTCTTGAAGAGGAGGGGGATATCCGGGTCCCATGCCGAACCGTTCCAGCGGAGCCAGTCACCGTCGAGGTCACTCATCCTCCAGAGGATCCCCTCCTTGTCTTTCACCGTCATTTTTTCAAGAGAATCCGAGAACTCCTTCGCACCCAGTTCCCCGGCATCCTTCTTCGCTTTCAGATCGGCATAGATCCGCTCGGCTTCCTGAAATTTCATGAGACCGCCCCCGGGCTACCCTGCAGCCGGGCAGGAGGAGGGGCAGATACCAGGAGTATTCTCAGTCCATCCCGCCACCCTTCCTCCTCGTTCTCCTGGCAGGACCGGGTATCCTTGAACGCCCCGGCATACTCGCGCATCCCCCCCCGTTCCAGGGTCCGCCCCTCATGCCGTTGTGTACTCGTGCCCGGGATCATGATGCTCCCACCCCCGTTGGTACGGCAGGGGACAGGGAGGGTGGCGGCGCTCCTATCCGCGTCCCGGAGAAGGGGACAAACGGCGGATTTTTCACCGATACGCGGGTGCTGTCGGGAGCAGATGGTACGACTGTCACCGTCTTGACAATAAACTCGTCCGCAGGATCATAGTCCCGGAGGGTCCAGTACCCCCCGTCACGGACCCAACGCCCGTGGACCTCGGCTCCATCCGGTGAACCGGGTTCAGACTCGGACCTGGCACTGAACGTGCCATCCGGCCGGATCTGCAGGGTGACCTGGCCGTACCCGGGGACAGACCCCCAGTCCCATTCTCCCGTGAGGTCGCAGTCCGGGTAAACAGGGGTCAGGATCCCCGATGCCATCACTGCGCCTCCAAGGACGACCGCACCGATAACAAGGTACACGATCATGGCAGTGGAAAGACCACCAGTGACCGTCCCGGCAGCCGCAGCAACACCAACCGGGGCGGTTGCCGATCCTCCAGCCGATGCAGATGCCGGCACCCCGGTGGCATGGGTACTCCCGGACACCTTGTCAGCAACCTTTGGTGCGAGATCGACTGCCCGATCGATATCACGAAGCCCCTTCCGAAACCCGCAGGCAATGGCCTGGGCCCGGGCCGTCATCCGCCAGAAGGGGAGGTAGACCGGATATAACTCGGTTATCTCGGCATTCGCTGCGAGGTCGCGGGCTTTCCAGCCGTGCGCCAGCCACGCAGCGAATGCCTCCCGTGCGGCGGCCTCGTCAACCGAGAGCCGGACCATGACCCGTCGTGCGCCTTCCCCTCCGGTCACTATGCTTGCCGCACCGCATTGCGGGCAGAGGGCGAGATCCTCACCCTCCTCGACCGGGAGGATCCTGCCACAGTTCGGGCACGGTATCCCTGACTGGAATGTATCCATAGGAGAACACCTCACCTGACCTTTTCGAGCATAAAACCACCGATGAAAGCACCTGCAAACCCGGCAGCAAGGAGGAGATAGAGGAGCGGCGAGACCAGGATGCCCCCGGCTACCCCCGCGAAGCCCACGATGATCCCTGCACCCATCACCACGCCATACGGCCGGGACGATCGCACCGGGAATACTCCGGGGTAGACCTGTCCGGCAGACCCATCGATGACAACCAGGTAGGCATTACCCCCATACTCGTACGCAATCGTGGAGAGCGGGACATAGATAAGTGCCTGCTCTTTCAGCTCACCTGGCAGATCCGGGATGTACGTGGAGGGCGGGATGGTACTGTCAAGGACCTCTGCATCACCGGGATCAAAGCCCCGTTCCCAGGCCCTGAGGTCACCAGCAGGGAGACGTGGGCTGGAGAGCCCGGGGAGGGTGGATACCCGTGCAGGCCTGATCACCACGACATTTTTTCCCGCATCCAATGTCCTGAAGCGGAAGAGGGGGAAAAACTGGCGTGAAACGTCCTGTACGATCACGTTCTTCTCGAGATCTGCTGCCATCTCCGGCCCTGCAGCCCATCGCATGAAAACCTCCCGGGCATCGCTCGCAGAGAGCATAAAGGGGAGGACAAAGACAGGGAGTGGTCCGCTGGTACCTGGAAACAGAAAACTTCCACAGTGCCCACAGCGTACAGGGAGATTATCCGTATCAGGGGCAATCGGGGCCCCACAGTGGGGACACTGCAGATCGTTCATACACTGCATTGAGGAGGAGATGATATTTATGCATTCCCAGATTCATCGCGAACGGTATGCACCCTGCATGCTCGTGACCGTGTTCTGACCGATCCAACCGGGTTTGCGCGAAAGGAGGTTCGGTCACAGGGCGTTTCGCGGCCTGAACCCATTCCGGCGATGGATGATCGGGGTCACCGGGAGTAACGTTCATGTCATTCAGGGAGGTGAGCCAAAGAGAGGAGCAGAGATGGCCATTCACTGCATTTTTCTGGATCGGAGCCCCTTATCAGTGCCAAAAGCGATGTCTCCTAACTCCTGGTGCAGCATGAGGAGCGACTCCACCATCTCCCGATCTGCCCGGGACAGGGTGACCCATGCAACACCCGGCAGTTCCCCCCGGGTTTCCGCCGATGGTGAAACCAGAACATCCCTGTCGCCATTCAGGAAATACTCCCGGGAGCAGGCGAATTGATCGAGAGCCTTTTCCAGGTCAGTGGTCTCGTTCCGACCGGGAAGGCGGGCGTTGATCCACTCCTTCACTCCCGCAATCCACCGCTGCAGTACGCTGAGCGCCCCCATCATCCGCCTCCCGGGGAAGCTTGCCCCGCAGCAGGGTAACAGCCAGTGCCCCCTTGCCTGGTGCCCCGCTCCTTCTCCCCATCCAGGATGGCATCGTTCTCCCCCCTCCCGTCAGGCTCCCGGATATCAGTGATGTCCGGGAACGTATGTCGTGGTATGTCAGGAGTTTGTCGGATTGGTAAACAATAATTTGTATGAAGAATGTTCATCACCCTGGTGAACCTGCCAGCCGGAACATATCTGTCATACCGGGTACCCGGCGATCATTCCCGCTCGATGCTCCCCCCGGCATCACGTATCGTCCGCTCGATAGTGTCCCTGAGCTCCGGGTTATAGAGAGCATTATCGAGCATGGGGAACCTGGCCACGAGCGGGATGGGTTTGAAGACCGCCCGTGGAGAATTGCCTCCCCTTACCGGTGTCCCGCCGGGCTCGATCACCTGCGTGCTGCCATCGTCCCACACCGCAAGATTCCCGTATCCCTGTGCATCCCAGATCTTCCTGATAATGTCCTCAGTGGTGAGCATCTGATTTTACCTGCATACTAATACCCGTCATGATATATGAGCATGACGGGAAAATTGGATCGCGGTGAGGGAGAGGCCACGGTGAAGCGTATCCAAAACCAAACATCCCTCGCAACGGAGGACCCCCTCTCATGGCACCGAATGGGTGGCCATACGGACCGCTGTCTCCATCCCGTCCAGGTCCACGGGACGGGGCAAGCCCGGAGGTGTTGAAGTATCTCCACGACCCCCGTGCTGTTCCTTACCGCTCCTCGTATCGGTATCCAGGATGATAATTCTAGGCGGCATTCTTACCCCTTGCAGAGCCGGCACCGGCTTTTCCGCATATTCCGACCTGATCTTTATCAGGTCTGAATGCAGGCATTTCACTGCAGGAATGATGACCGGAAAAGCGGAAGAGGATGCTCCATGAGCAGAATCGGAAGGGTCGGGGTAAGCAACCTGGAGAAGGTGTTGTTCCCCGGCATCAGACTTACGAAAAAGGAGATCATCGAGGAAGCATCGATCACCTGCAGAGGAAGAACAGAACCATGGACCTGGATGCATATCATACAAAGAGGAATTTTCATAAGACCCCTGAGCCTGAACCGTTGCCCGGGCATGAGTCAGAACACCCGCGTTTCGTGGTGCAGGAACACCGCGCCTCTACCCATCACTACGATCTGCGGCTCGAACGTGACGGGGTGCTTGCGTCATGGGCGGTTCCCAAGGGCATTCCCGAGAGCCCCGGGGTCCGGAACCTTGCCATCCGGACCGAGGACCATCCCCTCGGGTATGCGGATTTTGAAGGGACCATCCCCGAAGGCGAGTATGGTGCGGGGACGGTGCGAATATGGGACCGCGGTCTCTACGAACCGCTCACCTGGAGTGAGAACAAGATCGAGGTGGTTATGAAGGGAGAACGGATCAGCGGCAGGTACAAACTCATCAAATTTACCAAAGCGGGTGAGAAGGACTGGCTGGTGATAAAGAGCAGAGACTAAAAACATCCTGCCCTCTGCCGGCTCAACAATCCCGGTCTGAAATGAGTGATCCCTGTCCGCAACAGCGAGGCACACGATACTGCTGACAAAGTTCGGGAAAAAGAGCGGGGTAAATGAGCTGGGGAAACTTATCTCCCCAGTGCGAGGTCAATGCCCCGGTTGATACAGCTGAATGCCTCGTCCTCGCGACCAATCCGCTTCAGGATGAGCCCCTTGTTGAACCATGTCTCTGCATTGTACGGGTCGTGCCTAATTGCCTCATCATAGCTCGTGACTGCCTCCTCGCACCTGCCCAGTTCATCGAGGCAGTTCCCCTTCTCATGCCAGGCACCGGCAAAGTGTGGATCGGTTGCGAGTGCCCGGTCAAAGTACTCCAGGGCATGCAGGTAGTCACCCTTGTGTGCAGACTCACTCGCCCTGCGGAAGTAGTAATCAGCGTTCTGGGTGATGCTGATCACCGAGCGCCTGTCCTGTTGTTTCGTGTGCATACTTTTTCCTCCCACCCCAGGGGGAGCTGGCTGGACTGTTCACCCTCCCCGGGCACAGGATACTAATTATTATTTTTAAATATATTTATGCAATATAAATATGTCAGTATAAATTGACATGCATCTTCTCTTCCAGCATTGCCCGGCATAGCTGACATTCTCTCTTGCACCACATCTGCTGGCAGCAGATCCTGTATATACCTCCGTGCAAATCTTTTAATGGAGCTCCCCCAATTGTAATGCAATGGAGACTCCTGTCGACAAGCGTATCGCAATGATTCGTTCCCTCCTCCAGTCTGAGCACCGGGGGATGAGCATCTCTGATATCGCGAACCGGCTCGGAGTAAAGAGAAACATCGTCTCAGGTGATCTCAACTATCTCCTCCGGCTTGGCCAGGTCGAGATGCAGGCCATCGGGACCAGTAAAGTATTCTTTGCGACTGCGAAGATCCCGATCTCCGGTATCCTCAATTATTCTTCTGACAGGATCCTTATCATCGATAAGGACCGCCAGGTTATCGAGGCAAATACCGCCCTCCTGGAAATGACCGGATTGAGCAGGGATGAGATCATCGGCAGCCCACTCGATGCCTGTCCCGGGCCACTCTTCTCCACCCTGGACGGCTTGTCTCCCGGGACAACGGAGGCACAGGATATCGCCGTCTGGCTCCCCATGCTCGACGACCCCCGGGCTATACGGCATTTCCGGGTAAAGCTGGTGCCAATCATCTTTGAGGACACGGCCGGGGGCACGATGATAACGCTTGAGGATATAACCGAAGCTGTACGGAACCGCGATGCCCTCAGGATGAGTGAAGAACGCTACAAGGCAATCGTGGAGGACATGCCTGATCTGATCTTCAGGTTCTTCCCCAATGGGATCCTCACCTATGCAAACCAGGCATTCTCCAGCGTATTCGGGGAGCACGAGACCAGTCATCGCGGGGAGAATGTCTACGCTCTATTTTCCGGTGACGATCGGGTGTCATTCCTCGAGCTGGTCCGGTCTGCCAGGGGCGATACTCACCTGGTCACGGGCATTTATGCACTCACGACCCCGGCAGGGGTGCGGCAGTACTCGTTTTCAATCCGGGCAATCACCAGTGAAGCAGGAACAATTGTTGAATACCAGGGAATCGGGAGGGATATATCAGCCGAACTGGATACACGGAACCAGCTCCTGCGCAACGCTTCCGAGAAGGAATTCCTGTGGCGTGTCTCACAGCAGTTCCTGTATACCAGCTCAGCGACCGAGATCTTCGATCACCTCGCTGAGGGTATCGCAGATCGCATCCCCGGTGCGGTCATGATGATATTCTCGTACGATGAAAAGGCCGGGACCATGCGTGCGGAACTGATCCGGGATGACCAGGGAACCGACCTTCTGGCCAGCATATTTGATGGAGAAGGCCTTGCCTTTTCCCTGCCGCATTCTGTCATGACAAAACTACCCGGATACGAGGGTATTCTCCAGGGAGATCTGACCCCCATGGAGAGCGGGTTTCTTCTCCCCCTTATCGGCGATTCTGCGGTGCAGCGAATCCGGGGAGCGATCGGCCAGCGGAGTGTCGCTGCCACCATGATGGTCTCCGACAGCACAGTTGTCGGTGCGGTTGCCATCTGCCTCCCCCCGGGTACTCCTCTTGAAAACAGGTCCGTTGCCGAGACGGTCATCCACATTGCCGCACTTGCCCTCCAGCGCCAGTACACCCGGGAATCGCTCCGGAAAAGCGACAGCCGTTTCAGGACCGTGACCGCAGTCACCCCGCTCCCTGTCAGCATCATCAGCCCTGATGGCCGGTACCTCTCCGTAAACAGCAGTTTCACGGAGTTGTTTGGCTATACGCTTGACGACATACCTGATGGCAGGAGATGGTTCCTGCAGGCATTTCCCGACACTTCCCTGATGCAGAGGGCGCGGGAAATCTGGATGCAGGATCTCAGGCAGTCAAAACCAGGGGAGATCCGGTCCCGGAGGTTCCCGGTCCGGTGCAAGGATGGATCGATTTGCAGTATCCTGTTCCATCCGTGTTCACTCCCTGACGGATGCCAGCTGGTCATCTACGAAGACGTCACGGGACGTGAAGAAGCGGAGCGGGTACGAAACCTCCTTGCAGAGATCGTCCGGTCATCCCACGATGCCATCATCGGTATGACCACGAACGGACGAATCCAGACCTGGAACCCGGGTGCCGAACGGGTATATGGGTATCCTGCCGGCGAGATGATTGGAAAAGACATCGCCCTCCTCTTCCCTCCCCACCTGCCGGGAGAGAAGGATCGCATTCTTGCCATGGTGCAATCCGGGAAGTTTATCCCTGAACTCGAGACAGAGCGCGTGCGAAAAGATGGATCGGTCATCGATGTCTCGGTCACTATCTCTCCTGTCTTCGACCGTGACGGGAACATCATCGGGGTCTCAACCATCGTGAAAGATATCACGGCGAAGAAAGCAGCAGAGCGGTTCAGGGAACTCGAATCCCGATACAGGAGCAGGGTGGACGCGATCAATGTCGGGGTATACCGGAGTACTGGAGATCCCGGGGGGAGATTCGTCTGGGGAAATTCATCGCTCGTCCGTATCCTTGGCTATTCATCGTTTGAGGACGTTGCCGATATCCCGGTCAGTGACCACTTCCTCCATATCGGCGGGAGAAGAGAGCTCCTTGACGACCTCAGGCATTCAGGGTTCGTGAAAAATCGTGAACTGCTCCTCCGGAAAAAGGACGGGTCCACCCTCCATGTGCTTGTGACAGCCCTTGCCACGTTTGCTCCGGACGGGGGGATCGTCTTCATCAATGGCATTGTCGAAGACGTGACAGAGAACCGGATCCTTGCACGGAAACTTGCATCCCTCGGGGAGCTGCCCGATGAAAGCGGGCCATCGATACCATAAGGGTACAGATCATCCACACGTATTCCCGGGAAATGCCCTGCATACTCCACGGACCGTTGTTGTTCTTCTCCCGTCATACCCGTGGTGATTCCGGGATGCCGGAAACGATGACCTCGGTATAGTACGG
>DUGL01000089.1 GCA_013331415.1 Methanoregulaceae archaeon
CAACCCACCCCGATAATGGCTTTCGGGTGATACTTCTTCACCATCCGCTTGATGAAGGATGAGCCCGGTACCGAGAAGACCCGGTATCCCATCTGTTCAAAAACAGGGAGCCATGAACCGATCATGCAGAGACCGCAGCGCTTGCACTTCAACCCTTCCGGGGTCAGGTGGGCAGGGCACTTTGAGGACCGCAGGCACTGGGGCAGGAAGAGGGCCCGCTCTTCGACCGGGATCGCTTCAAACGCCTTCCGGTTCATGGAGTTGTGGAGCTGGATGAAGAATGCATGTACCTGGTTGTCTTCGAGCCCAAAAAGCCGGAACAAGGCCTTGACCAGGCCTTCGGTAAGCACCATGCCCGACTTTATCAGGGCGGGAAAAATGATGCTGCCCCGCCGTATCGAGACAGTGATAAGGATGACAACCAGGATGGCAAAGACGATGCTGCCAAGGAGGACGAGGATGGTGATCTCCCCCACGAGAAACACAAACTGGTTGATGAGTTCGACCGGGACATCCATGCGTAGAGAGAGATAACCCGGTATTTTATATAACCCTGCGTTTTCCCGCAACCGTACCGGCAGCAGGACGAATCACACCGGTCTCAGTGATGAGGGCGGATACCAGGGAGAGGGGAGTCGCATCGAATGCCGGGTTCCTTACCGGGACTCCCTCCGGGATAGTCGCATACCGGCCATAGTATGCCACCTCATCACGGTCCCGCTCTTCGATCGTGATTTGGTCTTGTGTGTGCTCATGGTCAAATGTCGAGTGGGGCGCTGCAACATAGAACGGTATCCCGTGGGCATTGGCACAGACGGCATGCATGTAGGTCCCGATCTTGTTGAAGACCGCATCAGCAGTGATCCGGTCAGCGCCGACAATGACACAATCGATCTCACCCTGTCTCATAAGGAACGCTGCCGCTGAGTCAGGGATGACCGTGACGGGGATATCATCCCGCCTGAGTTCCCATGCCGTGAGCCGTGCGCCCTGGAGCAGGGGCCTGGTCTCACAGGCAATGACCGAGATCTGCTTTCCATCCCTGACAGCGGAACGGATCACCCCGAGCGCCGTTCCCCACTCACGGCAGGCGAGCGCCCCGGCGTTGCAATGGGTGAGGACCGTCCCGGTATCAGGGAGCAGGGCAGCCCCGTAATCACCGATGGCATGGCAGGCTTCTGCATCCTCATCTGCTATCTTTCCGGCCTCCCGCACCGCGACCCTCCGTACCTCTTTGATCGAGTCTGCAGACCGGAGTTCTGTGAGTACACGGGTGACTGCCCACGAGAGGTTCACAGCAGTCGGCCGGGCATCTGCAACAGTGCGGGCGAGCGCTTCAACCTGCCTGAAATAGCGGTGAAATTCTTTCTCCTTCACGGTCATCGTTGCCAGCACGACACCATACGCACCTGCTATCCCGAGCGCCGGAGCACCACGGATCTCAAGGCGCTGTATGGCGGTGATCAACCGTTCCACCGATTTGCACCGGATGACCCGGTAGGAGAGCGGGAGCCTGGTCTGGTCAATCAGGAGCAGGCTCCCGGTGGTATCGTCCCAGTGGATAGTATCGGCGGGTCTCATTCAGCAGTCCTGCATTGTCACATCGATGAAGGCCCGCATGGCTGCAGCCTGGGCCTGGGCTACACTGTCAGGTATATCTTTGGGGGATACGGATGCCCCGGCTATATATATCCCCGGCTTTACCGTGGCAACGCAATTGATTTTATTGTCAAGTGATCGGAAGAATCCCGTATCCTCTACCGGGATACCCATGTGATCTGCTAACGCAGCCGAATCGTATGCGGGACCGAGGCCGACTGAGAGAATGACAAGGTCAGGGTGGATCTCCTCCATCTGCTCGTTCTCGGTATTCTCAACGCGGATGGCCATCCCGGTCCGGTTCGCTATCACCTCTGCTGCCATACCCCTCAGGAACCGGACTCCCAGCGCCTTGGAACGCTCATAGTACTCCTCGTAGCCCTTGCCATACGCCCGCACATCCATGTAGAGGAGGGTGACATCGGTCTCCGGATACTTCTCGCGAATCAGCATGGCGTTCTTGATCGCATACATGCAGCAGACCCCGGAACAGTAGGGCCGGCCAAGCGGGATGTCCCGCGATCCCACGCACTGGATAAAGACCACGTGCCGTGGAGTTGCTCCGTCAGAGAGACGCCTGATCGATCCCATCGTAGGACCACTCGCATTCATCATGCGCTCAAACTCGAGGCTCGTGATGACATCGGGGAACCGGAGGTATCCGTACTGCTCTTTTTGGCCGGCATCAAAGACCTCGTAGCCGGACGCGATGATAATGCTTACTGCCTCAATCACGGATTCAGATGGTGCATCTTCCTTCCTGATGGCATCCCTCCCGCAGACATCGTAGCAGAGACCACATTCGATGCAGTGTTCCGCATCCTTTATCACAATATCAGGGATGACCTGCGGGTGCGGTTTGTAGATAGCCTTGCGAACCCCGATCCCGGCATCGAACCGGTTGTAGACCTCGACCGGGCAGATCCGGATACAATCCCCGCATCCGTTGCAGGTCTCTTCATCAACATAGCGGGGATTTTTCCGTATATGAACACGGAAGTGTCCACGTTCACCGGTGATGCCGGTCACTTCCGTGCAGGTATGGATCCGGATGTTCGGGTTTTGGGAGACCTCATACATCTTGGGCGAGAGGATACACATCGAGCAGTCGTTGGTGGGGAATGTCTTGTCAAGCTGCGCCATGTGCCCGCCAATGGAGGGCTCACGCTCGACCAGGTGAACGGTGATCCCATGGCCGGCCAGGTCGAGTGCAGCCTGGATGCCGGTCACCCCACCGCCGATGATAACGACCTCACCCATGCAGGTAGCTCCTGGCGAGAGTCCAGTAGTTACGGGCGTTTTCGACGATATGGTCCCGTTGCTGATCAGAAACCGCTTTTATCACTTTCCCTGGCACGCCGACCACCACGGAGCCGGGAGGGATCACCGCCCCCTCGGTCACCACGGTCCCGGCTCCGATGACCGAGTCCTCTCCAACCAGCGCTCCGTTCAGGATGATCGCCCCCATGCCGACCAGGACACGATCCGCTATCGTGCAGCCATGGAGGATTGCTCCATGGCCTATCGAGACATCCTGGCCAACAAGGACAGGATGACCCGTGCTCGTGTGAAGAACAGCATTGTCCTGTACATTCGAGCGGTTCCCGAGGACGATCCGATCCTTGTCCGCCCGGACCACTGCGCCAAACCAGATTCCGGTCTCAACACCGATGGCAACATCACCAAGCACCGTAGCATTGGGCGCAATGAAAGCCCGTCCACTCCGTGCGCTATCCACACCCATAATAACATAGGAAGTTTATTATCTAGGACAATGAAGGTTATGGTCGGGGGAACCTTTGATCCCCTCCACGATGGCCACAAGCGGTTGATAGCACGGTCATTCGAGCTTGCCGGGCCTGGCGGGGTGGTGACCATCGGGCTCACCACCGACCAGTTTGCCCGGCGAAAGAGCCACCCCGTCCGGGAGTATGCCGCCCGGAGAGCGATGCTTGAATTGTTCATCCGGGATCGTGGATTTTTTGCAGGATACCATATCGAGCCCCTGCGTGACCAGTACGGTTCGGCACTTACAGAAGACTTCGATGCACTTGTTGTCAGCGAGGAGACGCTCCCGATTGCCCATGAGATCAATCTCCTCCGCAGGAAATCGGGGAAAGCAAAGGTCGATATCCACCAGATCACCTGCGTCCTTGCAGAGGACGGCCAATGGATCTCGAGCACGCGGATCTATCGTGGGGAGATAGATGACCATGGCAGAATCCTTGAGCCGGACCCCTCCTTGTGAATACAGGGCATAACGGTATGACCCGTTCCCTGGATTTCTCCGTTTGATGGCGTGTTACGGGAATTTTTGGGGAAAACAGGATCACCCGGGGATCCCTGAACCTGCAGGTTCATTCCCTGAACCGGGTACATCCCCTGAATATATACCTACTGGATTGGAGAATATGAGTGATACTCACTGCATCCCTTTTTTGCGACACTTCTCCGGAATACGGGAGTATGTCCGCAGTCTTCGCATCATCAAGATCGCCACCAGTCCCCCTGCACCGAGCAGCGCACCTGCCGGGAACGGTGCCGCTGTCGGGCTCACCGGGACCATACCCTGAATGCCGGTCTCCCGGTTCATCTGTGCTCCCGGTGAACCGGGATCAAGTGCAAGGGCCCGGTCGGATGCACCAACCGCCTCCTGGTACCTGCCGAGTTCATTCAGGGCGGACCCCTGGTTCACCCATGCTTCAATGAGCAGAGGGTCGAGTTCTGCTGCCCGCTCTGCAGCGATGAGTGCATCACTGTATCGGCGGAGGCCTATCAGGGCATCAGCCCGGTTGTTCCAGGCTGGAGCACTTGCGGGATCAAGAGCAAGGGCCCGGTCTGCTGCGTCAACCGCCTCCGGGTATCGCCCGAGGGCGTTCAGGATTCCTGCCCGCGTGACGTGAGCCAGCGTAAAATTCTCACTCGCCATGAGCGCCTGGTCGATCTCAGCCAGGGCTTCGTCCAACTTCCCCTCATACGCGAGGTCAACCGCCATATTGTATTTCCCGATTGCTGCCAGGTTGTCTGCAGCCACAATCCCGCATGCGGTGGAGAGCAGGACAAGCAGGAACAGAGCGGAGATGACCGTCCCCTGGTTCATCATATCCTCAATCAGATGATGTGGTTCGTGATATCTTTTGTGATGATCCAGTCACAGTACAGGCAGTGCAACCCGGTGGCCAGGACCGCAAACTTGGATGATATCGGTTCATTGGTGTTGGAGATACAACCGGGATTCGGGCACCGGACCACCCCCACCAGGACAGAAGGGATCTCGACACCTTTCTTTTCATGCACAATGTAATTCCTGATGATGCTGATCGTTGCATGGGGAGCGATCAGGGCTATCCTGTCCACTTCTTCGGTAAAGAGCTCGCGGTTCTCTATCTTGACAATGTCTTTTCTGCCCATCTTGGCGCTCTTGACATTCGTTGCAACCGATATGGACTCAGTTGTTGCACCAGTTATACCGATAATCTTGAGGACGTTGAGCGCTTCACCCCCGGTGATATGGTCGATCACGGTACCGTTCCTGATGGGGCTGATGAGGAGCCCGTCCCGGGCATCACGCTTCATCAGATCATCACCTTCTGGAGCATGGCCATGCGGACCGGGATCCCGTTCCTGGACTGCTCAAAGTACCGGGCATGGGGGAGAAGGTCAACACGGGGATCGATTTCGTCGAGGCGGGGGAGGGGATGGAGCACGATCAGGCGCTGTTTTACCCCGGAAAGGAGCTCAGGTGTGATCCGGTAACTCGATGCGACCTGGAAGTAGGACGCAGAGTCAGGGAAGCGTTCACGCTGGATACGGGTCACGTAGAGAACATCGAGAGAGCTGATGATTCCTGATACGTCATCGTGCTCGACGACCTGGGTGCCTGCCCGGGTCAGCTCTTCCAGGATTGCAGACGGTAACTCGAGCCCTTTTGGTGAGATGGTATGGATTGTCACCCCGTAGAGGGAGAGTGCGTGGGCAAGTGAGTGCGCGGTTCTCCCGTACCGCAGGTCCCCGAGTAAACCGACCTGGATATCATCAAGCGGCATGGACTGCCGGATCGTGTATAGATCGAGGAGGGTCTGGGATGGGTGCTGGCCGGCCCCATCGCCGGCATTGATGACCGGGACCGTGGAGAACTCGCTTGCGAGGCGCGCTGCCCCTTCTTTTGGGTGACGCAGTACGATGGCATCAGCATACCCGCTGACCACCCTGACGGTATCGGCAAGGGTCTCGCCTTTCGCCATTGAGCTCGCCTCGACACTGTCTATCCCGATCGAGGTCCCGCCCAGGCGGGCCATGGCTGCATCAAATGACATCCGGGTCCGGGTGCTGGGTTCGAAAAAGAGAAGGGCAAGGATCTTTCCTTTCAGCGCGGTGTCATTGTACTGGAGCGCCTGAATGATCGCAGCCTCATCGAGGATGCTGTCAATTTCACTGCGCTCCAGGTCATGTATCGAGATGATATGGTTCACAACAATCCCCCGGTTGTTTCGTCAGGGAATCCTGCCGGCAGACTCCGGCGCCCCCCCTAGCGGATTGGACTCTATAGAAATGTGATCTGCATCCCTTTTGAGCCTATTGGATGGGATGCGATTCACACTCATTCCGGAGCCCGGCTTATGGGGGTGACACGGGACCTCCGCGTGAGGAACAGGTTCCAGGCGCCGTGTTTCTGGTTGAAACGGACCAGTGCATCTGAGATCCCGACAATCGATCCATAGGGGAGCGAGAGGAGGATCTGGTTTTTTGCGGAGAGGTGGAAATGCGGTATGACAACATAGACCGGTTGGCGGGATGTTCCATCGCAGAACAGGAATACATGCGTCTTTCCCTCGCCAAGGTCTGCGGACATCAGCGATCCTGCGACCTGAACATGTCGTCCGAGACGCGTTTTCAGGGCTGACAGCCTGATAAGATGAGACCCGTGCGGGATGGTATACTGGTGCCGCTTTCTCCCATCGTTTACCAAAACGGCATAGCTGAACTTGATATCCGTGTTCAGGAACCGGTATCCCTCGTGTTCACCGGCGAGTGCACGCATCAGACGTGTCGGTGATACAGGGGGTTTTTCAACGAAACTCCAGCAGCGGTCAGCACCACAGGATCCCCCCCAGAGGAATGTACAGGGACTGTGCACCTGGAGGTCCGGCCCGATAGCTGCCTTTACCATCTCCCGGAGCGCGGTGGCATTCCGGAGTTCAGCGGGCTCGATGATGACCATGCACCCGCCGGGAACGAGCAGGCGTGCTAACATACGTATCCGTCCGGCCCGCTCGATTGCACTCTCCTGTACCAGTTCGTTGGTCACATTCTGCAGGACGATGAGATCGAGGGATGAGGGGAGCAGGAGAGATTCTGCATGACGGAGGTCCCCCTGCACAGGAGGGTACCATGTGATACCTGGCTCGGTGGCAAGGTACCGGGGAAGCAGGAAACGGTATGCTTCGAGGAACTCATCTGAGCGCTCCAGGCAGAAAATTTCTGCCGAGAAGCCGGAAAGCCTGCGGGCACATGCCGCAATTGCAAGGGGTACCACTCCTGGCCCGGTACCGACATCGAGTATCCTTGCCTGTGCCGGGATGAGTCCGTCCCTGACGAGCATCATGAACGCGTGCTGGAACTGGGCACAGGAGACCAGCGCATGGTATGCCAGATACGCGATCACTGCATACCCTTTCCGGTACCCAATCCGCCGGGAATCCCCCTCCTTCCAGTACTGGCCCTTCTGCTGCATGACTGCGGCACGGATTCGCTGGAGGGTTACCGGGTCATTCCAGGGTTTCTGTGTCTTGTGCCCGATGTATTCCTCGATTACCTCAGGTAGTCCTGTCAGGTCCGGCCTCCATAGCGCAGGGGCCGTGGCATTATCCGGCGCAGTACCGATCTCCTTTCGTGGGGGGACCCGGAAAACATGGTAATCACGCCCGGAACCTCGCCAACCCAGTCGCTTCCTGGAGAGGGCAGGGAGGAGCTGTACGAGGAGTGTTTTGATGTCATGACCGGGACAGCACCAGTCCCGGAACTCCCGCAGGGAGAACTGGTCACGGGATCCTGCATACTCCTCCAGTGCCTTCAGCAGCTCCTCCCCGTTCATGCAGCTCTCTTGTTGCCCTGCAGGGATTATGCTTTGCAGGAACTATGCCGCATGACCGAAGGGGGAGTGTATGCACCCGGGGAGAATGGGAAGCATTAAGGGATGGCCACGCGCACCCCATCGATAAAGCCAGGGAGGGAGCATGGAAGAGAAACACCTGCTGACAGAAGATGAAGGATACCACCTGCTCGAAAAATATGGAATCCCGGTCCCTGATCATGCGGTGGTCAGCGATATCCGGGAGGCTGAGGCTGAGGCTGCACGGATTGGGTACCCGGTTGTCCTGAAGATCCTTTCTCCTGCCATCGTGCACAAGAGTGATGCAGGGGGCGTCAGGACCGGGATCCAGTCGCCATCTGAACTTACCGATGCATTCAACACTATCCTGTCAAATGTTACAAGATCCCATCCGGATGCCCCGGTAAAGGGAGTTCTGGTTGCACAGCACCTCCCTCCGGGCCTTGAACTCTTCATTGGGGGAAAGACGGATCCTGCTTTTGGGAAGGTGATCTCCTGTGGTATGGGCGGGACCACGATCGAACTGTTCCCTGACTTCTCGCTCCGGCTCCTCCCGGTAGACAGGGCCGAGATCATCCGGATGGTCCGGGAACTCCGGGTCTATCCCCTGATCCATGGATTCCGTGACAGGGCACCCAGGGATGAAGAAGGGCTGATCCGCTGCATTGAGGGTGTTGCCCGGATGTTTGAGCAGGAATCAGTGACTGAGTTTGATATCAACCCGCTCATCCTGTATGAGGAGGGGGCCTGTGCGGTTGATGCCCGGGTGTATCAGGGCGTGGCCGGAGATCCTCCTCCCGACCGGCCGGAATTCGCTGAGGGACTCTTCCACCCTTCGTCCATCGCAGTCATTGGCGCCTCTGCCGACCCGAAGAAGATAGGGTATGCGGTCTTCAGAAACCTCCTCCCGTTTCCGGGAACACTCTCTGCAGTGAACCCGAACCAGGACAGGATTCTCGGCAAGCCGGCATATCACCACATTGCTGATGTACCCGGGACGATCGATGCAGCCGTCATTGCTGTGCCAGCGGCTGCTGTCCCGGGAGTGATGGAGGAACTTGGAAAAAAAGGGGCACGCCTTGCCATCATCATATCTTCAGGATTTCGTGAACTGGGGCAGGAAGGAGCACTGCGGGAGCAGGAGATCCTCCGGATTGCCCGGGAGAACGGGATGCGGATCGTCGGGCCGAACTGTCTCGGGGTTGTGTTCCCCCATCGCCGGATCAATACGACATTTGACCCGACCACGCCACGAAAGGGGGCCATAGGATTTATTTCACAGAGCGGGGCGATCATCACTACCATCGTGGACTGGAGTGTCCCCGAGGAGATCGGGTTCTCTGCCATCGTGAGTGTCGGCAACCAGATCGATCTCGGGTTCATCGATTTCCTCCGCTCTGTAGCGTCCGAACCAGAGACCCGGGCAATCATCCTGTACATTGAAGAGATCAGGGACGGTCGCGCGTTCTTCAACCTCCTGCGGGAGATCACCAGGACCATCCCCGTGATCGCCCTCAAATCAGGGTCTTCGATGATTGGGAAAAAAGCAGCCTCATCCCATACCGGATCACTGGCAGGAGATTACGCGGTATACCAGGCTGCCTTCCTCCAGGCAGGTGCGCTGCCGGTCTTTACCATCCGTGAGGCATTCGATGCGGCAGAGCTCCTCGTCTCTGAAGGGTATCCGGCGGGTGAGCGGGCAGTCGTCATCACCACGGCAGGTGGATTTGCAGTCCTTGCATCCGATTACGCTGAGCGGTTCGGCGTCGCCCTTCCCCTGCTCTCTCCCGCCCTCCTGCAGGAACTGGACAGGGTGCTCCCCCCGCTCTGGAACCGGGCCAACCCTCTCGATATTATTGGGGATGGCGGTGCGGACCGGTACGCCCGTGTCTTTGATACGCTGATCCGGTTCCCGGATGAGTGGGATATCGCCATCGTCATAGCGGTACCTTCTGCCGTCCTCGATCCTGCGCAAATCGCACTTGAGATCGCACGGTTCAGGAACCATGCAGATAAGGTGGTCGTCGGGTGCCTGATCGGCGGGGACGCAATGAAAGGAGGTATGAGTGTCCTTCGGCACCACCAGATCCCGAACTATGATGATATTGAGAATGCCTTCAAGGCGCTAGGCAGGGTGCTGTCCGCAAGGAGACGCCGTGGCAATGATACCGGGCCGGAGGGTTCCACCCTCACCCTTTCTCCCCGGAGAGCATGAGCAGATGCCACAGGGGGAGACGGTCATGCACGATGATCGCTCCCCGATCAGAGGGTCGTGTCTGAGCCCGTTCCGGTGAGGGGGAGCCTGTCCAACTCCCCGGTTCAATGATACCAGAAGAGGGTGCAGGGAATGAACCCTTGCCATGATGACATTTTATGTAGTGACCATACCAGAATACCCTGTGGTGGAGCATGCCAGTAACAACTCCCGGAACTCTGCACGGGAAGACAAGACGGGGCAGGGATCATGTTCGGACCGGGAGTGGCTCTCCCCAGCATGTCACGAGAGCAAAGGAGCTGCATCAGAGCACCACTTCATCCAATGCCACACACCACCATACCTGCAGGAGAGCGGGTGGGGCCGGAAAACACCTGGAAGGGGAAATGAACAGGAAAATCCGATCCCCACCCGTAAGACTCCATACTCATAGCTCCCGCGGTGAGGAGGGATCAGTCCTCAAAGATCTCGTAGCGTTCGATATCTATGCGGGTAACGAGGATCCGTTCCAGATCGGCAATCAGGTCCTGCACCGAATGGTACCGGAGATCCGGTTCCTTTTCAAGGCATCGCTGCACGATACTGTCGTAGGGGAGCGCCGCATGATTTTTCCGAGATGGAGCCGGCGCGCTGTCTGAAAGGATCTGCGAACTCACCCGTGCTATGTCGTCTCCTTCAAAGGGGAGAACTCCGGTGAGCAGTTCGTAGAAGACCACCCCGAGCTGGTAGATATCAGTCCGCGGATCGGTATCGCCGAACCGGTCAGGGGAGATCTGTTCGGGAGCTGCATAGGAGAGCGAGAAACCGGTGATGGTAGGGAGCGAGCCGCCTCCCATGACCTTGCTCATTCCCCAGTCAGCAATTTTTGGGACTGCGTCCGGGGTCATCAGGATGTTGTGGGGTTTGATATCACGGTGAATTATTCCCCGGGAATGTGCATATCTGAGACCTGTCGCGATGTCGCGGACAATACGTGCGGCATCATCTGCGGGAAGTGGTTTACTGAAATCCGCAAGGGAACGCTCGATATATTCCATCTCGACATACGGGACCGGGAGGATGTTCACTCCATGGATCCTGACAATATTCTCGTGAGCAAGGTCTTCCCAGACCTTGATCTCCTTCATGAAACATTTTCCTGCAGTTTCATTATAGTGGACCGGAATTTTCAGGGCGACGGTCTGTCCGGTCTCGGTGTTCAGCGCCCGGAACACCCGGGCGATACCCCCCATGCCTATCAGCTGGGGTTCACTGTACCGGTCAAGGAGTTCGGGGGGGAATAATGCCGGGATAGTCGGAATCCGGGGAGAGACATTTGTTGCATCGGAAGGATACGCGATGGTTTCTCCCTCGCTCGAATATGGTTTGAGGAGACGGGATTCCCACCGTGATGTAAGGCCCCCCAGGAGTGTACAGGCAAAGATGATCATGATGGGAAACGGGAAGTCCGGGATACTACTGACCATGGTCAAGGCCGCGATGAAAGCACCAAGAAGGGAGACGAGCAGGTGTCCCGAGAGGGTCCGGCGAAGTGGTCTGGCGAGCATCGTTGCCAGGAAGAGGACAAGTCCGGACGCGAGCAGATAGCCTGATACCGGAATGAGTATCGCGATGAAGGGGGGAATCGGGTTGTGAATCATATCACCGCGGTACACCAGCAGGAGTGCTGCGATCAGGCCTGCAACCAGTACTCCGTACGAGACCAGCGCCAGCGCTTTTTCCCTTGCAGGCAGGAGAGAAGGCGGTCCGGGTTTTATTACCAGGTCTGCCATGAGCGGGACAATGCAGAGCCCCCCGATGAGCAGCAGCAATGTGAGGGCACTCATTCCCCCCACGAGTGGGGGGAAGGGGAGCCCAGGGGTGGTGTTGCCGGTTTCAGGCATCGTTTCCCCCGGTGTTACCCCGGTTGTCTCAGGATACCGGGTTTCATGAGATGTCGCGGGGATGACCGGGGATGTTGTCCCTTCGGTTGGTGAACCTGTAGCCACGGTTGTATCAACGGTTACCGTGGTGACCATGGTCGTGGGCGGTACCGTGGTGACCGTGGTTGTGGGAGGTACCGTGGTAGTCGTGGTCGTGGGAGATACCGTGGTGACCGTGGTCGTGGGAGATGCCGTGGTGACCGTGGTCGTGGGAG
>DUGL01000072.1 GCA_013331415.1 Methanoregulaceae archaeon
AGTATGGCTACTTTCTTATAGGGTCCGATCCGATGGTTGTACATGACGGACCGGTTCATCTTCACGAAGCACCGGACAGACTGCTACCACTGCCACCAGGACGCAGACCAGGTGATCAAGGCCGTTCCCAACCAGGCCCAGGTGATCTGTGCGAACTGCGGGGCGACGCGGATCTTTGTCCCGCGGATACAGGATGTCTCGAAGGAGGGGAGCTATACCAAGATCGGCTGCTATGACACCTGGAACCTCGTCTCCGATGCCACCTGCCGGAACTGCCGCACCACCGGACCGCACGACCTGATCATCGGGTGCAGCCACTTCACGGTCCAGTGCCGGAACTGCGGGTTCACCCACTTCTACAAGTTCGACCTTGAGTACATGGGACAGTGCCCGATTGAAGGGGCGGAGTGATCAGCAGGTCCCGGCACCGGTGAACAGACCCGGCATCTTGCCCCGGATCGGTCCTGAGGCGACCTGTGGCCTGCATCTTTGTCCCGTTATCTTCAGGTTCCGGGTCTTTCTTGGCAGAAGCAGGATATGCGGCAGGAATAAAAAGAACCAATAAAAACCCATATCCCCGTCACGGTAGCAGGGGTGATGGACGTGCCCGAAATGCAACCGGGATACTAAAAAAAAAGTGCGGGGCCTAGTGCTCTTCCCGCACCATCGTGATCGCTTTCTTCGGGCACTCTTCGGCACAGATCCCGCATCCCTTGCAGAAGTCGAGGTCAACCTCGAGGTCCTCGTTGATCGCGGCATCAGGGCAGTACATGGCACAGAGCCCGCAGGCATTGCACTGCTCACGGTCCACGACCGGCCGGAATACCCGCCAGGACCCGGTCTTCCCCGAGGCCCCCTCTTTTGGTCTGCTCATTGCAGGACGACAACTGCTCATATCACCAGCTCCGTGTAGGCAGCTTCGGCCGCCTTGACATTCCGCTCATCGGCAAACATCTCCCGGATTGCCGTCCTGGCCGAATCAACGGAGATGATCCCCATCTTTGCGAGCGCCCCGAGGACGGGGGTGTTCAGGATGGGGCTTCCGGCAACGACCAGGTTCTCCCGGAGCGCGATCCCGGTCAGGTCGATGGCATGGGCCGGATACCCCTGAATCTTCTCCGCATCAGATCCATTGATCAGGACCTGCCCTCCGGGCTTCAACCCGTGGAGGACATCCACGACCTCCATCACGCTCGGGTCCAGCACCACGACGAGGTCCGGGTTCCGTATCTGGCTGTAGACCCGGATCGGCCGATCATCGATGCGCACGTATGAGACCACCGGTGCACCCCGGCGTTCCGCGCCGTAGAACGGGCAGGCGGTCGCGTGCTTCCCGTCGCGAAACGCCGCGATCGCGAGGAGGCGGGCCGCGGTCACCCCGCCCTGGCCGCCGCGGGAATGGATCCGTATCTCATACATTGCCGTTCACCCCGAACCAGGACTCCTGCCCGGGTTTGCGGTCACGGACAAACCCGGCAATGTCATCGTAGGTTACCTCCTGCCCGCCGAGCCCCGCGATCACGCTGTAGGGCTCGACCCGTGACTTCGCCACCAGGGAATGGGCGAGCACCCCGCCAAAGCCAAACGAGTAGTCGCGGTCGATGACCACGAGCTCGCGGCCGGAAAGGTCGAGGTCCGGGAACGGCCGGAACCACCGGACCCGGAGCGACCCGGCCCGGACCCCCTCGTCCCGGAGGATATCGACCGCCACCTCGGCCTCCTTGCCAAGGGTTCCCATCGCAATCACCACCACGTCGGCATCCTCGTACCGGTACTCCTCGGCAACCCCGTAGTTCCGGCCGAACCGGCCGGCAAAGTCCTGCTCGGTCTCGCGGATCACCGCGACCGACTTTCGCATCGATTGCTCGATCTCCCACCGGAATTTGAAGTGCTGGTCCGGCCCGGTCAGGGTCCCGTACCCGGCCGGGTTCGCGATATCGATCGCATGGGGGAGGTGGAAGGGAGGGACAAAGTCTCCCAGCGTGACCGTCTCAAGGGACTGCATCGAGTGGGAGAGGAGGAACCCGTCGAGGTTGACCATGACCGGGAGGATGACGTCCTGGTGCTCGGCGATCCGGAACGCCATCAGCGTGGTATCGTATGCTTCCTGGACCGTGCTCACGTACACCTGGAGCCAGCCGGTGTCCCGCTCCTGGAAGGCATCGGTATGCTCGGCCCAGACGTTCCACCCGGGACCCATTGCCCGGTTCACGTTTGCCATCACGATGGGGAGCCGGGCGCCGGCCGCCCAGTTGACCATCTCGTGCATGTAGGCCAGACCGTGGGAACTCGTAGCCGTGAATGTCCGTGCACCCGTGATACTGGCGCCGACACAGGCTGCCATCGCGGAGTGTTCGCTCTCGACCGGGATGTAGCGGCTGTCCATCTCGCCGGCAGTCACGTACTCGGCGATCTGCTCGACGATCTCGGTCTGCGGGGTGATCGGGTAGGCAGCGATGACATCCGGCCGTACCGCTTTGACCGCTGCGGCAACCGCCTTGTTTCCTGTCGCGACGGTCAGCATATGCCCTCGGCCTCCCGCTGCAGGTGGAGTGCCCGGGCCGCTGCCTGGGACTTCAGGGCATCGATGGCGTTCTGGTCGATCCCTTTGAACCGGCCCTGGCCGGCGAGGTACTCCTCGAGCGGGGCCGGCTTGACCAGGGCTGCTTTGGAAGGCCCGTTGATGGTGACCTTCCCGTACTCCCGCTCAAAGAGGATCCATATCCCGGACCTGACCGCGAGTTTCCCCATCGCGACGGTCTTTTCCGAGGAGAACCGCCATCCCGGGGGGCAGGGGGCGAGGACATGGAGAAACTTCGATCCCGGGAGCGAGAGGGCCTTCTGTACCTTCTTGAACAGGTCCTGCGGGTATGCGGCGCAGGCTGTTGCCAGGTAGGTGGGATGGTGCGCGGCAACGATAGCATCGATATCCTTCTTGGCATGGATCTTCCCGCCCGGGGTGGTGGTCGTCCTCGCACCGATGGGGGTCGATCCCGACCGCTGCATCCCGGTGTTCCCGTACGCCTCGTTGTCATAGCAGATGTACAGGAAATCGGTCTCCCGCTCGAATGCACCGGAGAGGGCCTGGATCCCGATGTCGACCGTTCCCCCGTCACCGGCATACACGATCACGTTCGTCTTCTTCCCTGCCTTGGAAAATGCCTCGCTCATGCCGGAGGCACAGGCTGCCGCAGCGGCAAACGCGACGTTGTAGACGGGGACATTCATCGCAGTATTGGGGTAGATGCCCTGGATGACGCTCGTGCAGCAGGCAGGGACCACGAGCACCGTGTCCGGTCCTGCCGCTTTGAGCACGTACCGGAGGATGAGGGAGGAGGGGCACCCGGCACAGGCCGATGTGCACTTCAGGATATACTCCTCTTTGGGTATCTCGGTCATAGGAAGTCGCATACAAGGTTAGCTGGTGATCGGTATTAAGGGTAGTTTCCAAAACTCCGGCGTGGACACCATCAGGTGAGCGGTTCAGCATGGTAGCTGTTCCGGCCCAGGATCTCCCGGATCACGTCATCTCCTGCATCGGGCGGGATCTTTTGCCAGAGCGATTCGAGCACGGGATCGCTCGTGACGAGGGTGCGCCTCCCCTTCACGTACCCTGCCTCCTCCCCGTCCGGACCCGCGATCACCATGGTCCTGCACCGGAACTCCCGGCAGATGCGGGGACGCATCTCGTAGATGGTGCAGGTGAAGGGGGCATCCCCTCCCTTCCGGAGAAACGGGCATCCTCCTTCCAGGGCTCCTTTGGAAAAGAGTGCACGGTTGTCCGGGTGGATGGAGACGAGCGTCACCTCTCCCGAGATCGCGTCCCGGACATAGTGCTGCACGGGGGAGAGGCTCCGCTCGATCCGGATGTGCCGCCCGAGGCTCATGCAGCACTTCCCGCACCGGGTGCAGACAAAGGTCGCCATGATGCTCACAGGGGATTCTCCCGGAGTGGTTATCAAAGT
>DUGL01000133.1:0-883 GCA_013331415.1 Methanoregulaceae archaeon
CTCTTTCAAATTAGCTAACTACTGTACGTGAAGGTGACGGGTGGGATTTCGTGCAAGGGGAGGAGATCTGGATGAAGCCCCTCCAAATCCATACCAGGAAAAAATCACATGATCCCGTATCAGGACACCTGCATACGATTCATGAAAACAATAATGATGCATTTCNNAAAATGCCGGAGGCGTTTTCATAGGGACCGCCCATGACTGCCGTGCGGTCGAGCATAAAGTATGAAAATGCCGCAGGCATTTTGGCATGAAAACCGCATCCGCGGTTTTCATCAGGTGGGCATGTGACCCGACAGTCTCATGTGCGTTTCATTGGAAACGGCGGAGCCGTTTTCAGATAAAAAGAGGGGAAAAACAGAGTCGGCCCAGACACGGCCCGCATCCTTCCCTCCCCTCCCGGTGCCATTCCCAGGTACGGATCGTTTCAGTCCGGTGAACGACAGGGGCTCTCGATCGATTGCGATCTCCCCGGTTACCGGTCGGATCGCTCGTTTCTCACGGGGTGCCCCTGTCCCGCGATATGACTTCACGGAAATTGGGCCCATATACCATGATTGTGCTCCATCGTCCCTGGATCATCGGGTTTTGTGATGAGACGGTCCCGGTGAAGCGGGGAATCTCTCAGGTATCCTCCCGTTTCCGGATCATGCCGGCCGGCAACGAACCCGGGCGCCTTCTGCCCTCATCCCAACACCCTCCTGCGATATTGGATCGTCTTCAGGGGAAGGTATCCCGTGACATGATACCTTGTACCAGCAGCAGGGATATCTCTCATCTCCCCGCCCGGCACCCTGCACACAGATGAGGTTCCGGGGGCTGGCCCGGCTGCGATTGCTCGACCCTCTCATCCCCGTGTCTCCTCGCCTGCCCGCTCCCT
>DUGL01000133.1:926-12132 GCA_013331415.1 Methanoregulaceae archaeon
TCCTGTCGGATTGACCGTGCTCGTGTTCCTGAACGTTGTGGCACAGGTACCCGCATGGCACCGGTAACCCCGCGATTCTCTGGAACGGCCATGCTCTCCCTGACCGATCGTGGATCACCTGCCCGGGTGGTGACTGCAGGGTACCCGGCCATCCCCCTGCCCTGTCATCTCCCCCTGGACCCTGTCGGGCTCTCTGATCGCGCTACCGCCCTGAGGGGGATCGGGGTAGAGCCGGGTATCATCGTGATGACAGGGTGGAGGGGGGGTAATCATGGTCAATTGGTGTTGCCTTCCGGCATCGCGCTCGTGAGACCCCACAAGGACGAGTAAGCCTCCGGAGAGGAAAATATCGTTTCAGTATCAAACCCCATCTTTTCCCCGCATGATCTTTCCACCACCTCGCCTGGCAGGGATCGCAGGGGGAAACATCTCTCCCGGCCTCTTTTCCGGGAGATCCCCCTGCCGGGAATCAGCGGCACCTGTCCGATCAGATGGCGGGCCCCTGATCTCCGGGCCGGCCCGGGACAGGGCACGGGCAGGATCCGGGTGTCGTTATGGTCTGGTGAGCGGGGCTGTTTCCCCCTGCTTTTCGATATCCCTGATTTGAAAGCCTTTTTCGCGTTGCCGGTACCCGGCTGTTCATCCAGCTGCGACATGGAGTCAATCCTCAAACCAGTCTTTTTCATTTTGTATGCATGCGTCCCGAAAGGGAAACATCTGGTTTTTTTCATGCATGACCCTGTCTACCCCCCATGATGGCTGAGATCGCGCAAGAGAACGGCGCTATGACCCTCTTTCGTCGAGAACCTCCCCTGCAGCGGATCGCAGCTGAACGCGGGTCATCACGGGGACGTCCTGACCAGTTCCCCGAACACCCTCCCGGCTTGAGCGTGATCCGGGAACAGCCGGGTAACTGGCAGGGCATCATGGCGAACCGGGAGATCTTTTCGGGCGCACCGTACTCAGGCATTCACCGATTCTGACTTGCGCAGAAGATGTATTCTGCGCAAAACTTTAATTATTCGAGAGAAGAAAGAATTGAGCATGGAGGGGGGTTATTTTTCGGAGTGGCTGGTCAGTTACCGTCATTACCTCCGTATGCGCAATTACTCCCCCCGGACCATCCAGAGCTATGAGCAGGTTGTCCGCCACTTTGCCTACTATGTCTGGCTCCGGCGAAACACCGATCCCGGGAAGATACCGCTGTTCTGGGAGGACTTCTCCAAGGCCCGGCTTGATACGAGCGTGGATGTCCAGCCCGTCATGATATCTGACTATTTCACCTTCATCAGCGGGAAAAAGACCTACAAGCCCAAGACCACCCACCGGATCATCTCGACGTTGAACTCGTTCTACCGGTTCCTGTACACCCAGGGGGCGATCACGGCAAACCCCATGGGCGGCATCGAGCGCCCGAAGATCAAGGACCAGGAACTCCGGTACCTCAAGCACAGCCAGGTGCTGCGCCTGATCGATTCTATCGAGGACGATCGTGACCGTCTTATCGTCCGGACCATCTATGCAACAGGGGTCAGGGTCTCGGAACTGTGCGGGATAAATATCGGTGACATCGACTTCGAGGACGAGACCATCAGGGTACGGGGGAAGGGCGGCAAGATCCGGATCGTGTTCGTGGACCACGAGACCCTCGAGGAGATTGCCCGGTTGATCGGCAACCGGATCGAGGGCCCCCTCTTCCCCGGCCAGCAGGGCCACCATATCTCACCGCGTTCGGTGCAGCATATCTTCAGGAAGTATGCGCCGGAAGGGATCACCCCCCACAAGATCCGGCACAGCTATGCAAGCGAGCTCTACCGCCGGTCAAAGAACCTCAGGGTCGTCCAGGAGAACCTGGGGCACACCTCGATCAAGACGACCGAGATCTACCTCCACACGGACCTTGAAGAGCGGAAACGGGTCTACCAGGAGTTCTTCCCGCTTTCCGAGCCCCCGGTGCTCCAGCTCCCCCGACCACGTGACGAGGGGAACGAGGAGTGATCGGGGCGTTCTGCAGCAGAGAAACCCTGATCAGACAAGCAGGGTAAAAAAGTGGATTTGGAGGGGATTACGGTCACTGAAATGCCTGTAATCGCTCCGCCCTGCGATCGATCACGGTCTGCATCATCGCTTCCCGCGATGTCGGGGTGAAGGGCTGCCAGTCCGGTTTTTCGAACGTCGCGTAACTCCCTGATGCCTGCACTGATGGTCCCCCGCTCACGAGTTCTCCGGTTCCTACCGCCGCCATGCTCCGCTGGAGGATCGCGATCACCTGGCTTGGCATCATCGACTCCCTGACGGTGACGGTCGTGGTGAAGTCATGGTAGCCCGCCTTCTTCACCGTAACCTGGTGGGGACCGACCGGTACAGCGGGCAGGGTAAGCGGCGTCGTGCCGACCAGGATCGTATCCAGGTACACATCAGCCCATTTCGGGAACGAATAGACCCGCAGCGAACCGGTTGCAGGTCCCTCTCTCACCAGCCTGATTCCGGTAAGCGAGACGAACCCGAGGGAGGGTACCGTCACCCTCTGCTCGAAGTCACGGTATCCCGGAAGGGATATTTTTACTGTCCGCAGGCCCGGGGGAACGTTCCTGACAATCCGGGGAGTGGTCCCATAGTAGATACCATCGATGAAGAGTTCTGCCCCGGAAGGTGTTGACGCGGCATAGATGTTACCGGTTCGTGACATCGGCCTCCCGATGGTTACCATATCCGAGAGGACGAGGTCCCCGTCCACAATGATGCTCACCCTGATAGTCCCGCCTGAGACCCCGCTGAACGAGAGCGGGATGACAAAATCACTGGGACCGCCATTCACCTGGGAGGGGATGCGGGGGTTTGCCATTTTGGTGCCGTGCCATTCGATGAGGCTGAGCACGCTGGTCTTGCCGGGGAGCACCGTCCCCTCGTTGAGGATGATCGGCCACGTCCCGTTGATGAAATCGTTCTCATGGCCTGCCGACCAGATCCCGTTCACGGACTGGCCGCTCATGACGAGGGTCCGGGTTCCATACCCGGGAACATCATTCGTGAGTGTCACATTGTTCTGGACCGTGTTCTGGTTGGTGATACGGAAGTCGGCCTCATCCAGGTTGATGGGAAAGGTGAGCCCGAGGATCTCCCAGTGGAACTGCGATCCCGGTACTTCATCGAGGAACACCTCCCAGTTCATCGTGACATTAGCCCCATCCTGGAGCCCGTGAACGGTGATCGTCACCATCTCTCCCTGGTTCACGTGGTGAGGTGAGATGCCCATCGTAACTGCCGAGACACCGGTGATGAGAAGTACCATACCGAGAATGAGCAGGAGCCCTGACCGCTGAAAGTAATTCATATATATCCTCCTTTTCCCTGTACCTGTCACCTTTCCGCAGGAGATGATAAATATTCCCCTTCCTTTATAGAACCCGTTGCCGGACCGGGATGGTTTTGCGAGGGAGTCTCAGTCCGGTTCCCGGGTCGCTGTCACCGTCGTATACTGCATAAAATAAACTGTATGATGCTATACATAAAGCTGGTTCCTTTTTTCATGGGTGCATCATCCGGTAAACCCGGATCAGTGTCATGTGCATTCATATCTCAGGAAAAAAATATGTGCAGATGCATGGATGCCAGCTCACCAAAATATTATTTAATCAATTATTTCATGAAATAAATGGCAAATATTCGATGAATAAGGGTGCACCGGAAGATGCAATCCACCGGTCAGGCCAGGCTGACCCCGGCCCTCCGCATGCTCTTTCATCCCCGGCAGCGTAACCTTCAGACTGCGTGAAGCAGGATACTCTGGTCCTTTCGGAATGGAAAGACCTGGCAGAGGAGCTCAAGGCCCAGGGAGNNCGGCATCGTATACGTCATGGGTGCCCCGGACCAGGGGAAGACCACGTTCTGCCGCTTCCTGGTGCAGGAGCTCTCAGCAGATACCCTCACCGGGTTCCTTGACTGCGATACCGGGCAGTCCACGATCGGGCCACCTGCAACGGTCGGCCTTGCGCTGTACGCAGGTACGTTCCCTGAACCCCAGGAAACGTTTCTCCGGTTTGTCGGGTCGATCGCACCATCAGGCCACCTGGTGCAGGAGCTCGTGGCTGCTGCCCGGCTCCTTGCAACAGCACGGGCGCGGATGGCCAGGTATATCATCATCGATTCGCCCGGGTGGGTGGTGGGTCCGGCAGCCGTTGAGTTCCAGGTCCGGATGATCGATCTCCTCTCCCCCGACAGGGTGGTGGCGATACGCAGGGGGCCGGAGCTCGGGGAGATCCTGGTGAACTTCCGGCACCGGCCCGGGATGACCATTCACCGGTTCTTTCCCCATCCGGCGGTCCGGGCACGGACACCGGGATGGCGGTCGCAGTATCGGACCGGGCAGTTCAAGGCGTACTTCGCGGAATCATCAGAAACCGTAGTCAGCCTGGCAGGTATCGGGATGCATGGCCGGGTCCCGGAACGGTTCTGCGATGATGACTGGCGGGGGCTCCTCCTGGCCCTCTGCGATCACGGGATGATGGTCATTGCCCTTGCTGTCGTGGAGCGTGTTGATGCCGTGCACCACACTGTCTGTATCAGGTCCCCTGCACAGGACCCTGGCGGGATCGGGTCGATTCACATCGGCTCACTGTACCTGGACCCGGAAACCGGCCGGACCGCAGGGAGGCCCCGGCATGCATGAGATGCCACCGGTGTCCAGGGAGCATGCCCTGAGATCAGCCCTTCCCGGCAGCTCCCAGGGCTGTTCCTGATCTGCACCAGGGCACCCGGTGAGAACACAGACGACTCCCTTCACACCGGGGGCACGGTCATCACCGGCCAGCTCTGAAAAGGTGTTGGACGTGAAGCCAACACCCGTACGGGAGAAAAGGAGAAAGGGGGCTTATTTTCCGATAGTGTGGGTGATTGAGGGGATGATCTCCCTGTCGTACAGGATCTCCCGGTGTCCATCCGGGAACCGGATCACGGCTACTGCCGGCGTGGTGTCTACGGTCACAAACCGGGCAAACCAGTACGTGGTCAACGTTCTTCCGGCCTCGGTGAAATCAAGCGCAGGTGTCCGGTACACCCTGCCATCTGCACTCTCCCTGACTGTTGCAAAGCCATCCACCCAAAGGACAATACCCGATGGGCTGATCGAGGTGACGGTGACCTCTTTCCCCGAATGGCTCTCCATCGCACGTTTCAGTTCCCCGCCGGGATCGGCAATCCGCAGGAAGACTGCGGCCCGCTCTATCCAGGAGAGGGTGTAGTCAAAGGTGATTCCTGCATCCCCGTTTTCTGCCACCCTGATCTCGATGCGATCGGCCGTGAATGCGGTGGCCGGGACAACGAGCCCGATCAGCAGCAGGAACGCGATCGCTTGCACAAGACGGTTCATACCTCTTTTCCCACCTCTTGTCAGTATACCCCTGTGGCAGGTGCCCTGATAAATATTCCCTGCAAAAAGGCGCCCTCCGGGAACGTCGCAAATCTTATTCCTGCAGACAGACACCACTCTACTATGTCTGAGCACAGGAAGCGGATCGCGGCTTCTGCACTCGCCATCTGGCTTCTGCTGGTCATATTCTTCATGATCCTGGCACGAAACCTCAACCTTGAGATCTTCTTTGTGCTCTGGCTGATCGGGCTCCTCGTCATTGTCGAGCTGACCGGTACTGCCTTTGTCCGTCCGGCATACCTCCGGTATCTGAAGTACCTGGTGGCGGCAGGGGTCATCGTCTTCTCTGCTATCGTCGCACAGAAAGTAATGGAGATCCTCGGGTCATGATACGGGGCACCCTGATCCTCGTCGTCCTGCTCGCAGCAGCCTTCCTTCTGCTCCTTGCCCCTGCCGTACTCTCGCCTGCACTCTATACTCCTGCGAGCGGTTCCCCGACAGCCTACCATGCAAACCCGGCGGCACTGGGGGAGCGATCACAGGAGCAGTCGGCCGAGCTCTCGGCGCTGATGCAGGATTTGATCGATAGTCCCCAGCCGGTCGCCCTGAATATCAGGATACGGGACTTTGAGGAGGCAGAGCGGGCACTGGAGGAGTACAGCCGGCAGTCGCAGCGCTTTGACCGGCTGGTGGTCACCCTCGACCTCTCGGATTCGGCGGTCGGCGATTTCAGGAGAGAGAACCAGAAGAACCGGGCATCACTCGAGCGGATCCTCAACGAGAGCGCACGGTTTGCAGAGATCGACCAGCTCTCGATCCGGTATCGGGACGAGGAGAACCCTGCCCTCCTCTACACGGTCACCTTTGAAGGGGAGGCCGTGCAAAATGCCCTTGCCCGGACGACCACGGAATTCGTGAACAGGTCCCCCGATCTGCTCGATATCAGCAGCGGGCTCGGTCTTGAAACGAGCCGGTACCTTGAGGCAGTGGACCTGCTCAACGATATGGTCGTTATAAACCGGGCAATCCAGGATGGACGGCAGGCAGCGCGTCCCGATCTGCACCCCTCGACTCTCACGATCGCGGTGATACCGGAGAGCGGTCGGTACGGGGACGAGCTCTGGATCACCGGGACACGGACCTCCCTTCCGGATACACCGGTGACCCTGGTCCTGGACAGCCGGGACTGGCAGACGGTTGAACCCGATGAGGCCGGTATCTTCCGGACAACGCTCCCCATCGGGAGGATACGATCAGGTGAACACCTGCTGTATGCCGCTGTCGGGAAGCTCTACTCCGAGATTGTCTCTTTTGTGGTGCACGGGTCGGATACATCACTTACCCTCGACCTCTCGTCCGGCACCCGCTGGGATGTCGTCACCTGTACGGGAACGATCTCCACCGGCGGGATGCCGGTCGCCGGCGCACCGGTCAGCATCGTCAGCGATGGCAGTGCAGCAGGGACCGCAACCACGAACCTGGCGGGGGTCTTTACCACCACCGTCACCCTGCCCGCCGGGGAGCATACCCTCCAGGCCGTCTTTGATGACGATGATTTCCCGCTCAACCCCTCCTGGAGCGAGGAGAAGACCGTGAACCTCTCTCCTGCACCCGGCCTCCTCATCCTCCTCATCCTTGGTGGCATTGTCATCAGCGGGGCAGTGGCAGGGGCAGCCTGGTACATCCGGCGATTCCGGGAGGATGAGCCCGCCCCGTCCCTCAAGGGCCCCCTCTCATGGACTCCGGGTCCGGGGTCTGCGACACCCCAACCGGGCATCGCCGATATCAGCTCCCGCTACCAGGAGCTCGTGACAGCCGGGGATCCCGCCAGTGCAGCCCGGCTGCTCCTCCATGCACTCATCGACCGGCTCTTCTCTCCCGAGAAAACCATGAACCCCTATTCCCTGACGCCCCGCGAGCTTGCTGCACACGCTGCCGGGGAGCCCTATGAAGCCCCGCTCAATTCCTTTACCCGCGGGTATGAACAGATCCGGTACCAGGGTCTCGCCGTTGGAGAAAACGACAGCCTCTTTGCCGCCTGGAATGATGTGCTGACCCTGGCAGGGAGCAGATCACCATGAACCGGACGACTGCCGTGACCGCGGTCCTGCTCGTCCTCGCTGCCCTTACCCTGACCATCCATTTCGGGACGACCGATATCGAGTTCTCCCGCTACAACATCGAATGGACGGGAACGTCGGGGTTCTTCGCAGCCCTCGAATCCACGGGTGCCGTCGGGATCACGTCACTGTCCGGACTGCCTGGCCCCCGGGATGCCCTCCTCCTGGTTATTGCGCCGGGCAGCCCGTACACCCCGGAGGAAGCGGATGCCCTGCGCGCATTCCTCGATGACGGAAACATCCTGGTCATCGCCGATGAGACCGGGGAGTCGGGGAGCCTGCTGGAGGGACTCGGCAGCAGTATCGCCATCGTTCCCGGCAACCTCTCCAGCATCGAGCGGGCATTTCCTGACCCCCGGGCCGTCATCGTGACACCGCGGACAGAGGACCCGCTTCTCTCCGGCGTAGCATCCCTCACGCTCAACCACGCCTCTGCGGTATCCGGGGGCGAGATCCTGCTTGCCACGACCCTGTTCTCGTGGATGGATACGAACGGGAACGGGAGGCTCGACCAGGACGAGACCCTCGCCTCGTACGGGGTGCTCTCCCGTGAGGCGATCGGGAACGGAACCCTGTACGTGCTCTCTGATGCAAGCCTCTTCTCAAACGGGATGCAGCGTGCCCGGCTGGCGGGCGACAACGATCTGTTCCTCGGCAACATCCTCGCTGCCCGGCCCGTCGTGCTGGTGGAACAGCACCGGTCCCTGACCGCAGGGGCGGAAGGGATCCTCGCGCTGGTGCTGGTGGTAAAAAGCACAATGGTTATAAAAATTTTGCTGCTCATACTATCCATGACGATTGTCTGGGTTGTTTTTTCCCGGAGATTGGGGGAGTGGGGACGTGCATGACGACAGCGATTAACGAACAGGAATGCGAGGCGATAGCCGGCACATACGAGAAGATCTGCAGCGAGGCCGGGCGGCTCATCGTCGGAAATGCCGACCTGCTCGAGATCGTGTTCGTTGCCCTCCTTTCAGACGGTCACGTGCTCGTTGAGGGTATCCCGGGCACCGCCAAGAGTACCATCGTCAAGACGGCTGCCCGGCTGATGGGATGCGATTTCAGGCGGGTCCAGTGTGCGGTGGATACCCAGCCGGCCGACATCATCGGGGTCCGGGTCTGGGACCAGCAGGAGCGTGACTGGATCCTGCGGAAGGGGCCGATCTTCACGAACATCATGCTGATCGATGAGATCAACCGGCTCCCGCCCAAGAGCCAGAGTGCGTTCATCGAGGCCATGGGTGAGCGTCAGGCTACCATTGACGGCATCACCATTCCTATCGATCGCCCCTACATCGCGATTGCCACGCAGAACCCCTTCGAACGGGAGGGGACGTTCCCCCTGATCGAGGCGCAGAAAGACCGGTTCATGTTCTCCAGCCGGTCGCAGTTCCTCTCCGGGGAGGCCGAGCTCGAGATCATCAGGAGGGAGCAGTCCGGAATTCTCGACTGGGCGTCCTACATCGCCTCGCTCCAGCCGGTCCTGCGGAAGGAGGATATCCTCCGTTTCAGCCGGGTAGTAAAAAATGTCCATATCGAGGACCCGGTGCTCGCCTATATCCGCGACCTCGTGATGGCCACCCGGTCGCATTCGGATGTGGAGCTCGGGGTCTCGGCCCGCGGGTCGATCGCGCTCGTCCGCGGTGCCCGGGTACTTGCAGCGATGGACCGCCGGCCGTTCGTGATCCCGGACGATGTGAAGAAGCTCGCTGTCCCTGCCTTCCAGCACCGGCTCGTCCTGACACGGGAAGCAGGGATCTCCGGGATCTCTCCCCCCCGGATCGTGGGAGAGATCCTTGACTCAGTCGAGGTGCCATAGCGAGTGAAGCTCTCCCGCTGCAGCCAGGGCATCGTGCTCCTTACCGTGGTCCTCGCACTGTTCTCGTTCTTCTTTGATGATCTCCCTGCAGCGGTGGCCGCAGGGGGGCTCCTCTTCTTCCTCATCGCCAGGGGTGCTCTTTTCTTCTCTGTCCTGCAGAGGACTGCCGGATCCCTCGCAGTATCCCGGTCGGTCTCTTCGCTCTTTGCCCGGCAGGGCTCCCGGGTCAGTGTCAGGGCCGTGGTGGGCGGGGAGGTCCCGCCCGGGTATTTTGCCGTCGTTACTGACCTTCCTCCCGAGGGGTCATACCTCTCGGCCGGGTCAGCAACCGGGATCGTCCTGGGTTCTGCCGTCCTCTCGTACACCCTGACCCCGATGGGTATCGGGAAGCACGATTTTTCCGGGATTCACCTCTCGTTCTCGGACCTCTTCTTCCGGACCGGGCTCACGATACGGATGGCTGGTGAATCCCTGACCGTGCTGCCCCTGGCCGCGCATTCCCTCCCGGGCAGGGGCCTTGCCGGCGAGACAGAGGTCCCGCACATCACCCCGTTCACCTCGCCCGGGATACGGGAGTTCCGCGAGTATGTGCAGGGCGACGACCCGCGGAGTATCGACTGGAAGCTCTCGGCAAAGTACGATCGCCTCTATGTGCGCGAGTATATGGGCCGGGCCCTGCATTCCCGCCTCCTCATCGTGGACCTGCCGGACATGCACCAGCCATGTGACGAGGACGCCTTCTCCCGCTTCCGGGATGCCACAGCCGGCATCATCGCTGCCCAGGTGCAGGGCTCCCTGGAGACTGCCGTCCTTCTCATATCAGGGCCCAACCTCCTCTCCTTTATCCCCTCGGTATCCGATACCGGGCTGCTCATTGCCATGATGCACGACCTGATGCCATCGCCCCGGCTCCACCATCTCTCGCGCTATGCGGCAACCCCGGTGCTCCGTGCCCGGTACGCACACCTGGCCGGCCGGGACGATCCGTTCGGGGAGGTGCTCACCCGGGTCACCCGGGCTTTTCTTGCCACGCGGCTCCCCACGCTCTTCGAAGCGCAGGTCTCGCGGGTCTTCTCGGCTGTACAGACACCCACGGTCCATCTCTTCAGCCTTGCGCTGGGTGATGCGAGCCACCTCAGAATCCTTGCCGGGCAGGCCGCAGGTGCAGGGATGGATCTCCACCTCCATATCCCGAAAGAGCGATGGGACCTGGTACGCCCGAAGGTCCGGGGCTCCGGCTTTGCATCGGTGGAGGTGGTCTGAGGTGGGCTCCGATTCCCGCCGGGGAGTTGCGGGGACCTGCAGGCGGCAATGCCCGATCTTCCCCGTCTGGACCTGGACCCGAAACCAGCCCGTGTCCCTGTCCCCGGGTATCCCCGGGGAGGGATACCCGCCCGGCAGGTGGGTCCATTTGGGGGTGCCCCCGCATGGATGACCGGGCGTTCCTCCTGCTCTGTATCGGGGAGCTGGGGGTGGCAGGCATCGGGCAGGTGAACCTCCCGGCAGCAGTCCTGGTCCAGGCAGCAATCCCCCTGCTCATCTTCCCTGCTTCGTTCACCCGGCTGGACCTGGGTGCTGTCGCGGCCTTTCTCCTGGCGCTGGCGATCTTCTCCTGGCTGGTCATGGCGCATAGCCATGCCCTCGTCCCGCTCCTCCTGCTCGGGAGTGTGGCGGGGCTTGCCCTGGTTCTCTTCTCGTTCGCGGGGTACCGGCTCCGCAGGCGCTATGGAGGTCCGGCATGAAGAAACCGGTCCTGCTGTATTCCGGCCCCGCGCTCGTCCTGCTGGCGCTGGCGGTTGTCCTCCTTGCAACCGTGCTCCTGACGAGCCGCGATGACCTGGTCAGTTCCACTCTCGTCCTGATTGCGTTCGCCTGCTTTGTCTCCGGTCTCTTCCTCCT
>DUGL01000021.1 GCA_013331415.1 Methanoregulaceae archaeon
CCCTTCGAGCCGATTACGTAGCTCAAGTGAGAGACTATCTCCGATCTCACGGTTAAAAACAGCATCGATAGTCCCTTGGGGCTCTGTTTTCTTTAACCTTTGCGAGACTTTTTCACTCACGGACTCATGGGTGAGAAAACCATGAGAGGATCCGCTGGTCAGGAAGAGAACCGTGTCCGGATACGGCCGCCGGCCATGGTGTTGCCGGTACAGGGTGACCAGGAAGCCATCAGGAACCCGCCGTCCATTGAGTATTCCCGAAAATGAACAGGAATACATCCACCGGATAAAAACTCCTGGTCAGCCGGACCCTGCCCGCTGGTATGCGGTATAGCCGCCGCCAAGGTTATAAATGCGGCCAAAACCGTGTCTCTTCAGGATGCTGACCGCAATACTTGCCCGCTGTCCTCCCCGGCACATGATAATATACTGTTGTGCAGGATCCAGTTCGGTGTACCGTGTCCGGAGATCATGCCAGGGAATGTGTATCGACCCCTCGGCATGGCCGTCCTGCCACTCCTCCTGTGACCGGACATCGATTAAGATCGCCTCGTCCGATCGGATCAGGGCATGTGCTTCCTCGGGAGAAATGACCGGGACACGGCTGATCGGCAGCGCAGCTGTACCCCAGACCAGCATCCCTCCTTCGATATACCCCGTAACGCGGTCAAACCCGACCCGGTGGAGCTGGAGTGCCGCCTCTTCGGCCTGCTTCCGGTCTTCGACAACAAGGAGGAGATCCTTACCGGGGGGGAGGATCCAGCCCGCCTGCGTGGCAAAGTTTCCCGCGAGATCGATATGCCATGCTCCGGGGATATGCATACCCGAGAACGCCAGGTAACTCCTGACATCGAGAAAGAGTGCATCATCAGCCCGGATCCGGCCGGCAAGGGACTTCGGCTCGATCGGCACTGGCTGGATGAGGTCACGCATCAGTGTCGGGCCTGCCCGGTTCGTCTCAGAACAGCGGGTGAAGTGATCCGGGGCGGCTGGCATATCGGAAGTGAGTGCCCTGATAAATTCCCCGCGGCTCGTGATCCGGAGGGCATAGTTGTACTTCTTCTCGTACCCGATGGTGCTTGTCCTCTTTGCTGCCATCGCCCGTCCGCAGAGTGATCCCATGCCGTGGGCGGGATAGACCTCACACTCGTCCGGGAGGGCCATGATCTTTGTGTGCAGGTTGTCATAGAGGGATGATGCAAGCTCTTCTGCTCTCCCGGGAAAAAGGTCAGGCCGCCCGACATCGCCGACAAAGAGGGTGTCTCCGGAAAAAAGGGCAACCGGTGTAGGGCCTCTTGAAGTGTCCGTGGCAACAAAACAGATATGCTCGGGGGTATGACCGGCTGTCTCGATGACGGAGAACCGGATATCTTCAAGAAGCACCTCATCCCCTTCAGAGAGAGGGGTGTGGGAAAATGCGCAGTTCGCGGACCGGGACACCGAGATCCCTGCACCGGTGGCATCGGCCAGGTCGAGGTGCCCGGATATGAAGTCCGCATGCAGGTGTGTTTCCAAAATATGGGTGATCCGGACTCCCATCTCCCGTGCGGCGTTGACATACCGTCCGGCATCGCGTTCCGGATCGATGACCGCACAGGTCCTGTTACCAGCGACGATGTAGGAGCTGTGAGCAAGACCGGGTATGAAAAACTGCTGAATGATCATGGGTGTTCATCCTTTTATCTGATGAGGAGGTAGATGAGCATTACGGCTATTACCATGAAGATCACGGTCATGATGCTGCCCGCTTTCAGGTAGTCTGCCGCAGAATATCCTCCCGGCCCCATAAGAAGTGCATTCACCTGGTGGGTCGGGAGGATGAAGGAGTTTGAAGCGCAGACCGCGACAAGGAGAGCCAACGCACGGGGGTCTGTTCCGGTCCCGGCACCAAGGAGGATCACCAGCGGGACGAGAAGGACCGTTGCTGCGACATTGGAGATAATGAGGGAGAGGACCGTTGCAAGGACGGCAACGGCTCCCATGATGAGGAGCGGGTGGAATCCGGCAAGAACTTCAACAAGGGACGCGGCGAGAACCGCGGCCGCTCCGCTCTTTTCCAGTGCAATCCCGAGCGGGATCAGGCCGGCAATGAGGGTTATCGTCTTCCAGTCGATTGCCCGGTACGCCTCATCGAGCGTAAGGATCCCGAGGAGAACAGACCCGGCTGCTCCCGTGAGGAGGGCAAGGGAGAGCGGGACGCCCGTGACCGTGAGACCAAGGGCTGCAGCGAAGACCAGGATCGCCAGGAGTCCCTTTCCGTGTCGCAGGCCGTCCCCCCCGGGAGGGGTCAGCAGGACAAGGTCCTGATGCCCGGCAAAGTGCCTCAGGGTGTCCCAGGATCCAAAGGCAACGATAATGTCACCGGCTGCAAGGGGTTGGCCGGAGATGCCGGCCCGGGTTTCCGTCTCCCCGTGCTGGTGGACGATCGGTTCGATCGCATACGTCTGCCGGAACATGATCTCCCGGGGTGTCTTTCCGATGATCGATGCCCTCGGCCGGACAACCAGCTCGGCAAACCCGTACTCTTCGTCATCCAGGATCTCCTGTAACCTGCTTCGGTCTCCAGAGGGTATACAGCCGGATTCCTGGATAAACCGGATGAACCGTTCCTCAGATCCAAGGAATGCGAGCTCCATACCGGGTTCGAGGCTGACAAACCGGGAGGGTGCAACACTGATATCCTTCCCGGTGCGCACGGCGAGGAGATCGAGGCCGTATAGCATCCTGAAGGGGATATCCTCCCGGGTCTTTCCCGCCAGCGGCGATGAGGGGGGGATACTGCAGGTCCTGACCGGGTGATCGATTCCCCAGATCTCCGCGATGGAAGGTCCGGAGGGCGTCTCCTCTTTTTTCGGGAGGATGCGATCCCCGGCCAGGGCAAAGAGTACAATCCCGGCGATCAGGAGGGGAAGTCCAATAGGAGTGACCGCAAAGAGGGAGAAGGGCTCTGCCCCTGCCTGGCGGAGGAGGTCATTCAGTACGATCAGCGGGCCGGAGGCGATCATCGTCATACTCCCGCCCAGGATGGCGGCAAATCCCATCGGCATCATCAGCCGGGAGACGGGAATACGGGCCTGCCGTCCGATCCTTCTCACGGCAGGGAGGAAGAGGGCGGCAACCCCGAC
>DUGL01000195.1:0-6173 GCA_013331415.1 Methanoregulaceae archaeon
GGAAGCATGCCCTCCTTTTTCGGGTCGTTTGAGGAGATACAGGCACCGAGGTTCTCTCCCCGGAACGCAAGTGCTGCACGGTGACCAGCCCCTGAGCGCAGGTCAAACTCGATCCCGAATGCAGAAAGGTCCACCTCGTCCTGTACGGATGATGAGAGCGGGATCGTATGGCTGATCCGGCCTGCCCGCCGGTCCACGACCCGTCCGGCACCATCAATAGTCGCATAGTTGCACCGGAACCCGATCATCCCGGGGTCCATCCTGATACCGGTCCCCACGGCCTCCAGCGGCCCGCGGCCGGTGTAGTTCTCCTCCGGCGGATACCCGAGGATGCTCAAATGCGCGGTGTCGGATCCGGGGCGTATCCCCGGGTTGATGGTATCCATGATCCCTGCGACCCCTTCAGCTGTCATGCGGTCGAGAACCGGGGTCCGTGCCGCCTGGAGCGGGGTCCGGTCCCCCAGTTCCCTGCAGGGCCGGTCAGAGACCCCGTCAAGGACGAGCAGCAGGACCTTTCGTGCCGTCATTCTGAGAAGAGGTACGGACTGCGGGGTATTATGCTTGACCATTGGATACGCCAGGCCGGGCGCTGCGGGAAAACAAAAGGAAATGTTCGGGGAGGTCACGAGCGGCTGGTTATGCCGCCCGGACGACACCGACTTTTGACTTGATGATCTCCACCCTGCGGATCGGGAAGAGGGGCTTTACCGCCTTGAAGAGTTCCTTGGAGATGTCTCCGGTCACGATCCCGTTGAGGAGTGCAGAGAAATCCGCCTCTTTCACCATCGCCTGAACTCTCGCCATGATCAGTCCACGGATGGCATGGGTCTGGCTCAGGTTCGCCCGGGTCAGGGTGTAACAGGTGACCGTGAGGTCAACTTTTTTACCGTCCTTGGTGGTGACCGGGATGTGAGCGTCAATCCGCGAGGTCCGCCGCTTGACAAGGGACCGCAGGTAATCGCGGGTCAGTTCGTGCCCGATGAACTCGGTGTATGCTGCGTCTGCCGCAACATCGTTGACCCTGAACTTCATCTTCACATTCTGCCGGGAGTAATCATTGATGATCTCGCCGAGCGTGGTCTGCATGATCCTGCCCACGAGGTTCTCGGGACCATTCGCGATGGTATCCCCGATGTACGTCTTTCCAAGACCTTCAGGGGTGTATACCTTGTACCAGCTCTTGGCCTTCCAGCCTTCAACTCTTCGTCCAACCTGTTTTTTCTTTGCCATGCTATCACCTTAGAGGAATTTGAAGAGATTTTTTGGTTCTCCAACCAGTTTTGCAATCTTCTCCGGCCATTGACCGGCATCCAGGCCTTTCTGGGCAAGGAATGCTGCAGTCCACCGCTCAAGCCCTATCCCTGAGCAGCCCGACCAGCAGTCGCTGCCACTCTGGATCTTGACATTGAACCCTTTCGGGTACTTGTCCCCGTTGATGCTCACGTTCTGGAACTCGAGCCAGCTCGTGCTGTAGGGGAGGAATGCTTCGTAGTCTGTCGTCCCGATCCGCCCGCCGCACCCGCAGCCGGTATCGGTCTCGACCATCCCTTCCTGCGCCATGAACCAGGGCGTCACCTTCGCAGAGCGCCATTCGAGCTCGAGCAGGTCGCAAAAGACGCGGGTATAGACCTCGTGGAGCCGGTCTGCTGTCTCCACGGTCTGCTCAGGGGTGCCGAGCCAGAGGATCTCGATCCGGTGGAACTCGTCGACCCGCTCGATCCCGTGGATGCCCCCGCTCTCGTACCGGTGCGAGGTCCCGCTCCGGTCAAAGACCCGGATGGGGAGGCAGTCGTTTGCGAGCGTCTCTCCCTGCACGAACGGCCAGAACGGGGGGCACTGTGCATAGCACATGCCGCCTATCGGGCCATCGATGCGCTTTCGTATCTCGTCGACCCAGACCTCGCCGGTCACCTTGAAGTAATCACCGATGTCCTCCCAGTAGGCCGGGTCGCGGGTTTTGGGGGTGCAGATGTAGTAGATCTCAGGGTAAACCCCCTTTGCATGCCCGGACCGCATCCAGACCTCCCAGGGGACCATCTTCGGAAAGATCATCTCCGAGAACCCGAGCGGCTGGATAATCTCCTCCATTACGATGGTCTCAAAGGCCCTGAAGAGCTGGACTGCCTGGGGACCAAAGATCCACTGGCCCCGTGCCGGTGCATGTTTGATCCAGCCCCGCTGGATCATTTCTGCCGTCGGGTCTCCCCCGAAATGCCGTGGTTTTGGGCCGCTCTCAAAGATGAGCTCCCAGTGTTCACCTTTGCCCCCGTATGCTGCAGCCTCGATCTTCTCCTCCACCAGGCGTATGAACCGATCCGGGATCCGGTTCTCGAGATCAGCGGCAGTGACGGCGAAGTCAAACGAGAAGGTATCTCCAGCAAAGGAGGCATTCTGGATGAAGGGGAGCTGCGGGACCCGGAAGTTCTCCGGGAACCGGCCCCGCATCGTGACCGAGAAGTGTCGTACCGCGATCTCGCGAATCCCGATCCGGAACTTCCCAAGTTTCGGGGCAATCTGTTTCCTGAAGCGGAAGAGTGCGTCATGGGCACGGGTGTATGCCCCGCTCTCGATGGTGAGGGTGACGACCTGGTCCGCGAATTCCGCTCCCACGATCTGCCCGACCTCACCGGTCTCAACGCCCTTCGGAACCCCTTTGAAGAAGAGCACCCGGTTTGCCTCGGCAATCAGCTCGGTGCAGGCAGCTTCAGCTTCCCGGGTAAAAGGGGCGCTGAACCGGAGTTCTGCTTCTAATCGGAAGTGTAACTGCATAGGTCCTCCGCAATTGCACAATTTGTGAGGTAATCATCCACGGATGCGATGAGGGAACGGAGCCGCGGACTCGATACGGTTGTTCTCACCTCGTCCCCTGAGGCGCAGCTCTGCATCCCCTGGAGGTTGTCAGGGGCAAGCGCCTGTGCAACACATCCGGCGTGCCGGTGGCGGGTGATGAGTATCCCTTCGATCGCTCTCATACTGCACCGGTCCGTGCGATGGCTTCCCGGAACTCGTCCATGCGGGTGCAGGCGATAGTGGCCCCGGCCCTCATCCGGTGACCGCCGCCAAACCCGCCGCAGGCGACTGCTGCTTCATGGACCGCCTGCCCGAGGTTCAGGCCGAGATTGCCGGGTGCCCGGGCCGAGATATGGCAGAGGTCTTTCACGCGGACTGCCACGAGGACGGGCCGTTCCTGGAGCGTGTCCCGTGCGAGTGCATCTGCGACATCACTCGCCACGGAGGGTTCGTCAACCTCGAAGAATCCGTCACTGCCCTGTTTTCCGGCGAGATGCCGGAGTGCCTGGATCACGCGGCCCCGGTGATCCCGGGTTATGTCCCAGGCTTCCTTAAGCCCTGCAGAAGATCGGAAGCAGAGTGATGCCGCAAGCCCGCCCTTTCCGCATTTTCCGCAGGCGTCCACGACCGCGGCGAGTGCATGGGCATCGGGGATGACCTCCCGCTCAAGGGAATACCGGTCCCCGTACAGCGATGTCAGTGTTGCCGCCGGGACGAACGGGCTGATCCGAAGGATTATGAGCGAGATGAGCGTGTCATACTCCATCTTCCCGTCCCGGGCCGCGGTCTCGATGAGATCGGCAATGGCCATCTCGTCACCGCTGATCTGGGGAAGGTAGGGAGTTATCGACCAGAGGAGCCGTTCGTGCAGGTCACGGCCTGCCAGCAGGCACCCTTTCTCCGGGGTAATGATGGCCTCTGCAACCGCCTCGTTGAATATCTCGAGGTTCTTCCCGGCAATCTCCTGGTTATCCCCGATAACCCCGAGCATGACGATGCCTGCCAGGTCGCGGTTGTCACCGAGCTGCCGGGCCACGAGGTACGCAGCGCCTGATGACGAGAGTTCGCGGTCTGCATCGATCCCGTCAAGTCGCGGGTTGACCTGGAGATCTCCCCGGAAACGGGGGATGTGGTGGTCGACCACCATCACCTCGGAGGAGAGGTCTTCGAGGCCTGATCCAAAGTCACAGAGCAGGGTCGGTGTCTCCGGTGAGAGAGACGCCGGGCTGATCCGGGACGCTATCCTCAGCCTGAACTGGATACCCCGGCGAAAGAGCGCCGAACAGAGAATCGATCCCGCAGCTATCCCGTCCGCATCGTGGTGGGCATAGACCTCCACGAACTCCTGATGCGCGAGGTGCTCGGCGACCCGGGATGCGGCTTCTTCAAGGGACATACGAAATCAACGGGAGAGGAGGATCTCTGCAGTCTCCGGCTTGTAACTCCAGCCGGCGGGGAGCCGTCCGCTCGATACGTAGTACTTTACCAGCCTGCGCACTTTCGATTCGGTCAGCTGGAGCTGACGCTTGTTGTGCAGGTCATTCTTATTCTCCGCAAGGTGTTTGCGAAGGCCGAGTGCCTTCACCATCAGGTTGCGGAGGTCTTCGGGGATCTCGGGCGCCAGGCCGTTATCCCGGATGATCTGGTCGATCCGTTTTCCCATCACCAGTTTGACGTCAGGGACCCCGTACTGGTCACGGAGGACGAGGCCGATCCGGCTGCTCGAGTACCCCTCTTTTCTCAGGTCAACAATCACTTTCTCGATTGATTTCACGTCGGTATTTGACCAGGCCGGGGCCTCGCTGCGGTGCGGTCTGACCGATCCTGAATCGCCTCTCCGGCGTGCGTGTATACGTGCCATGGTTCACCTCCAGATGACACCATGTAAATCCGGAAAAAGAGTCGTCTCTGCTGACTCTCCTGTAATCCCGAGCCTGATTCCAGCAAGGCCGTGCCATTCCGGCACGTCGGACTTACACATGCCAGCACACAGATATGTGCCTGCTCTATCATTCAGCGGGGCAGATAATAAGGATATCGAAGGAATCAGGGGCAGGCGCGGCCGTACCGGTTGATGAGACGGATGAGGTCGGCAAACCCCTCGAGCTCCATCAGGAGCACACCCTCCCGCTTCATCCCCATGCTGGTCTCGGCATCAGCGGTGAGCATCTCCGGGCCCCGCATCACCGTCCGCTCTTTTCCGTCCGCAGAAAGGATGCGTTCTGCATCGTTGTCATGGACGAATGCCCGTCCCGGGATGATCACGAGGTCGTCCAGTTCCCCGAGGTCGAGTCCCCGGAGGTCATCTGCCGTGATGAGGCAGGCGATCTCTTTCTCCGTCCCGATGACCCTGACACCGTCTCCCCGTGCATCCAGGATTGCCCGGATTGCCGGGGCAGCAATGCTCCCGGTGATCACGGTTGCACTGCGCTGGATCAGGGGCAGCTTGTCGAGCAGGTCCGGTTCGTTCCGGATTGCAAACGGGGATCCAATGCCCGGGTCCCAGAGCGGGGTGCCCGAGATCTTCATCGAGAACCGGCCGGCAAGATCGGTTACCATGTCGGCAAACTCCTGCGGGGTCTGGACCCGCTGTCCTTTGATCACCGGGGCATTCCCAAGGATCAGGCCCTGGTCGAGCCGGTTGGCAAACCGCATCAGGATCAGCCCCTTCGCCCCGCGTTCCTCCAGCCACCGGCAGGTCTCCTCTAATACCTTCCCGTCGTTTACCCCGGGCAGGACGACTGCCGCACCGTACACGTCAATCTCCCCGCAGAGACGATCGAGGATTTTTAGTGAAACCTCCGGGGTCGGGTCGTGCATGTACCGCTTCCGCTTCCGCGGGTCGACCGAAAACACGGTGAACGAGAGCTCGGAGAGGCCGTGGTCGATGAGGAAATCAGCGATAGCGGGATCGTCGAACCCTTTTCCGCTGGTGTACCCGATGTGGAGCGGTGCCTCCATGCCGGAGAGGAGCTCGATTAAGTCCACGAACTCCGGGTAGCAGCTCGGGTCGCCCCCGCCGCTGATGGTGACCCGGTCGAGGTCCCCGGTCATCATCTGGAGCGCTGCAAGGGTATCATCCCCTACCTCGCGGAGGGTCTTCCATCCCTGGTAGTACTCCCGGACACTCCGGCTGCAGTAATCGCAGCCCACGCGGTACGGGGGGCAGTGGCGGCACCCGAAGGGCTGGGTCTCCTTGACGTGCCGAAAGTAGCAGTACTCACAGAACCCCCTGCAGTTGACACCGGGTTTTCCCCCGATATCAACGGTCAGCTGCGCCATCTCTCTGAAAATATCCGTCTTCCTGCTCTATTAAGGCATGTATCGGTGACTGCGGGGGCAGAGGATGCTAAAGGGAAATGGCAGCGTTCTGTCCGGGTACC
>DUGL01000195.1:6233-7977 GCA_013331415.1 Methanoregulaceae archaeon
GTCAGCCAGAGAGCATGGGAACTGCCGGAAGCATTCTCGTTCGAAACCGCGGTGACAAACGTACCCTGAACCAGGTGGGTGCTGGCTTTCACGAAAAAAGGTACCGGCACTCCGGGACGGGAGAGGTTTATGGAACCGCACGTCAAGACAGGAATGATTAGGATGCGGAAAAGCAGGGAGCTGCTGCTTCGACTCTACCATGATCCCCGCTGCCAGTTCTCCGAGGTGGTGGTGTGGTACATTGACAGGGGAGCCCCCCAGGATCAGTCGTGTGTGGAAGGGCCGGGGATCCTGGCACTCGATGCACCATACATGGAACTCTCCGGCCCCTATGGCCCCACGCCCATACCGTATCACCGGATTACCAGGATCCTGTACAAGGGAAGAACCGTGTGGCAGCGGTAACGGGAAGGAGTCGGGGAGGAAAATGTTGTCCTCCCATTCCGGCCGTTCCCTGGTCAGGACCACGCCTGTTTCTGCAGACCTGACGCGGGGGCTTCTCAGACTCAGCGAACAGGGGGATCTCCCTGATCTTTTCCGAAGGAGAATGAGAAGGTTGTCGGACCCCCGGGTCTCGACCCGGCGCGTATCCAGCCCCCGTGCCGTTCAATGATCCGGGAGACGATGGCAAGGCCGAGGCCGGTCCCCTCGTAGCCCTGATTCTCATGGAGCCGCTGGAAGAGTTTGAAGAGCTTGTCGGTATACTGCATCCCGAACCCAACCCCGTTGTCCCGTACGTAATAGACCTGCTCGCCATTCTCCGTTGTGGCCCCAATCTCGATGACGGCAGGATCCCGCGACCTGGTGAACTTGAGTGCATTCTCGATGAGGTTGAAGTAGACCTGGCGGATCATTACCGGGTCTCCACGGCAGGGGGGGAGGTCGCCGATCAGGACCTGGATCTCTCTCCCGGCCATCTCAGACTGGAGCTGATCAAGTATGTCCCTGACCACGACTGATGGCGTGACTTCAGCTCGCTGGATCGCCTGCCTGCCGACCCGGGAGAGTTCAAGGATTGCATCGATGAGCGCAGCCATCCGCGTGGTGTTCTCCCTGACTTTTCTGATGTAGGCGAGTGCTTCTTCCGGGAGATCCGATCCATATTTCTGGAGCAGGATCCCGGAGAATCCATCAATGGCGCGGAGCGGCCCCCTGAGATCGTGCGAAACGGAATAGCTGAAAGCCTCAAGTTCCCGGTTTGCCAGGGTTAGTTCTGCGGTCCTTTCCAGTATCATCTGTTCTATTCCGGCATAGAGATCCCTGAGCTCCTCCACTGCCCTCTTTTCATCAGTGATATCCCGGAGAAATGCAATGGTCGCCATCCCATCGGCAAGGTCAATGCTGGACACTACCGCATGGCAGAAAAATTCGGTCCCATCCGTTCGCAGGCCTGTTGTCTCGTATTCTTCTGGTACTGACACTCCCTGCTCCCTGTTCCGGTTCCGCTCGGCAATCTTGTCCCGCTCGGCCGGTGCAATGTACGAGAGTAAGGAATCACCTGCAGGTGATTTCGTATCGTCCAGCCTGAGCAGGGTCCGTGCAGCAGGGTTCGCGTACATGATTTCAGCTCCCCTGAGCAGGACGATGCTCACCGGAGCGTGCTCGATCAGCTCCCGGAACCGCTCTTCACTCTCCCTGAGTGCCTTCTCCGAACGTTTCTGTTCGGTGATGTCTGTCATGACCGCCTGGGTCTCGAGCAGCCGGCCGCCCTGGTCGAAAAATGCCTGTTCATGCCCTTTGAGCC
>DUGL01000209.1:0-9193 GCA_013331415.1 Methanoregulaceae archaeon
TGGTTCCCGGCTTCCCGTGCCGCCCGGGCGATGATCGGGCAGCTCGCGATCCCGACACCTCCCCCGATCACGACACAGGTCCCGTAGCGCCCCATCTCGCTTGGTTTCCCAAGGGGGCCGGCAACGTCCCGGACCATATCCCCTGCCCGCATCGTCGCGAGCTGGTGCGTGGTCTTCCCGACTGCCATGTAGATGATACGGACGAGATCTCCCTCAACCGCCGATATCGTGAGGGGGATCCGCTCCCCCTGTTCATCGGTCCGGACGATCAAAAACTGCCCGGCCTGTGCATGGAGAGCGACATGCGGTGCCTCGATCCACATGCAGAATACCCGGTCTGCAAGTTGTTCCGCTGTCACGACCCTGTACAATCTGTCACTCCTGTCACGCGTGGGATGTTCCAGAAGGATTGGCACTACAGCTTCTTTATTTTACGCACCCTGACCGCGACACCCCGGTGAGATGCCTCCATCTCGAACGCAGGCATTGCAGCCCGGCCGGTGGCGACCGCCGATGGCCCTTCAACGAATACCTCGTCACCTTCCCGGATCGCGGGATCGGCAGAGACGACCCCGGGGGCAAGGACATCGCCCTGCGGGACAAAGTCATCGATCCGGACCCGGTACACGCCCGGGAGATACTGCCACCCTTCGAAGGTCGGGCGGAGCAGCCCGGTACCCGGGTCAAGCGAGAAGAGGTACTCTCTCCCGCGCCGGACCGAGAGGTTCGGGAGTTTCCAGCGCATCGACATACCGGTAGTGTCCACCGCGAGCCCGAACTGCCAGGAGAGCGTCCCGCGCACCGGGTCATGCCGGACCTGGCGTTCGCCCTCAAGCAGCCCGTCAAGATCCCGGAGCGAATCCGCGGATGTTGGGCGGCTGCTGCAGCTCTCCCCGATGCCGATACCAGTTTGCTCTGCCGCCATGCGTGCTGCCTGGAGGGCACCTCCGTCAAGGTGCGCGATCACCCGGCGAAACGGGTGTTTTTGAAGGAACCCTGCGATGACGTCAGCCGTGAACGCAAGCTCCTCCCGGTCCCAGTAGCCAGTGACCGGGATATCATAGTGGGCGGCAGGGTAGACCCGTTCGAGCTCACGGGGCACGAGACCGAGCGGTGATGTCACGATCAGCTCGAATGCCCGGCCTCCGATCGCTTCAGAAAACTTCCGGTGGCTCGATGAGAGCGAGTAGGGTTTCCGGGCGGAACACGGGAGGAGGACGAGAACATCGGCTTGCGGGGGGATATACCGCCCGATGACCCGATCTGCAAACCTCCTGACCTCCGGGCGGTTCAGCGATTCACCGGTCATCGCACCGAGCCGGGTACTCCGCACCACCGGAAGTCGCTCCTCGAGGAAGGGATAGTTCCGGTCGAGGTGGCGGAGGATGGCCGTATGGGTAGCCTGCATCCGTGATCGGGACTCGACAAGTTCGCGGAGCTGCTGGTCAGCAATGAACCGGGCGATCAGGGCAAGCTCGTGCCGGAGGGCGAGGCGGTTGTGGGCGGCAAGGTCCCCTTTCCGGCAGCCTTCGCAACCGCAGACGCCTGTCTCCATGGTGTCCTCAGGGAACTCCCCCTCCGGGAGGCAGAAGATGTGCTGCGCTGTCCTGAGATCGACCGCTGTGAAGTCAAAAAGGTCAAAACCCGTGTAACAGAGGATGTGGGCATTCGAAGGGAGGGCTGCCCCCGGCGCATACCATGCCGTGTCCGGGGGGGCCTGGGTTTTGAGCCCGACAAGCCAGTCAGTATAGTTCCGGGGATTCGCGAGCGCCGTATGCCAGTTTGCGATCATGACCCCGTCTCCAGATGCTGCGGCCGGCGGGACCGCCGGGTGGAGAGTTACCGGGAGATCTTTCCGGGCAGGGAGATACCGGGAAGCGAATTCCTCATCGGCACCCAGCGGGACGTGGGTGAAGCCCCGTCCCGGGAGGTCCGGAAAGATCTCATCGGTATCAAGCACGGCAGGGAGGGTGATCGATCGATCATCCATTGCAAACACGGCGATCCTCGCAAGACCGTCCCGTTTCTTCACGTCAAACGTTGCCATGGGACACCTCGATTCCCGGGAGTTCGCGCGAGACCAGGTCATACCATTCCGGGCGGGAGACGACCGTGAACCGGGCTCCGGGATTGGCTGCGATCAGGATCCGTATCCCGTCGCAGCCCCGGCTGACCATGGGAGCATCCCAATCAGGGATCTCGCTCTGGCCTATCGGGAATGTCTCATGGAGTGCCGGATGGTAGGGGCCAAACGGTGGTTTGAAGAGGAGCACCGTATCATAACCATCCTGGAAGGCCCCGTCCATCGCGATGAGGACGCTCTCTCCCAGTGGCAGGCGTGAGAGCGCCTCCTGGTAGGTGATAACCTCTGTTCGCGAGCAGGTCTCGGTTCCCCGGTAGAAGAACCGGCGCTTGGAGACCCGGTCACCTGATGCAAGCTGGCCGGAAAAGTTGAGCAGCTCACGGTAACCCCTGAGCAGCTGCGGGTGGGAACGGCACCGGTCGTCAACCAGCTCCCAGAGCACCCCGTCCGTAATCGCCTGGCGGATGGTGCTCATCTCGGCAAAGCTCACCGCAAGGTTGTGCAGGGAGAGGAGCCGGACAGAATCCTCAGACTCCCGGAGTTCCTGTGCGGTATATTCCCTGCAGACCCGGCAGGCGCAGGGGAGTTCGGCGAGTTCATCGAGCCGGTAGCTCCCCGAAGTGGTCAGGTAGCGGCGGTCCTTGGCATAGAGGGCATACGCGGCCGAGTCAAAGACATCGCAGCCCATGGCAACAGCCAGCGCGAACATGGCAGGGTGGCCGGCACCAAAGAGGTGGACACAGGCAGAAGGGGGGATCCCTCGCTTTGCCGCCATCACGACGCGGACGAGGTCCCGGTACCGGTACGACTCCATCAGGGGGACCACTGCCCCGATGGGACAGAACGAGAACCCGATCTCCCCTACATCCCTGCCGGCTTTCTCCCGGAGATCCTCGAATATTCCCCCCTGCACAGGGCCGGCAAGGGGCGCGTCCGGGCCGAGAATCTCCCGCGCTTCCCTGAGGCGGGCAAGGGTGACCGCGAGTTCTTTTTCCGTCCGTGCCCGGTCAGCATCGGGCGGGGTGGGGATGTCCAGCGGGACCTGGATATCGCTCCCGATGGCCTGCTGGAATTCCAGGGTTTCGCGGTTCGTGATCGCCACGTCACCATAGACAGAAAGCTGGAACGATCCGGAATCGGTCATGACCAGGCCGTCGAACCCGAGCAGGTCGTGGAGCCCCCGGGAGAGGGCCTGGTCCCGGAACTCGCTGCTCCGCGAGAAGATGTACGCGTTCGTGATGATGCCCTCGGCACCCATCGCCTTCATCTCGGCCGGTGATACCGGCTGGAGGTGGGGGTTGATGACCGGGAGGAGGAGCGGGGTCCGGACGGTCCGGCTGCCTGCTTTCAGCCTGCCGACTCTCCCGGCGATATCTTTCTCAAGGACTTCGAATGTGATCGGCATGGGATCCCAGGATTTCTGCATCAGGTTGGGTTCCGGGGAGAGAAGAAGGTATGGCTCTGGGGGACGATTATCGGCTGAAATACCGGGAGGATTCACGGGTAATGAAAACGCAGGAGTGAAGAGAATCAGACCGGACCGTTCATCGCTAATCCCCCCGTCACTCCCTAACAAAAAAATTGGGAGAGGGACATCTGCAGAATGTTACTGCACGCCCTGCATCTTCCTGAGTTCAGCACCGATACGACTGAGTATACCCCCCGGATCCGGGTCGAAATGGATGAGCTGATCCCCTATGACGACAAGGGTTCCCGCGGTTTTTCCTTTTCCCATCGTCTGTGCGCTGAAGGTAAGAATTGCTGCATCCCTTGATTCTGCGGAATTGAACGTCTGGGTCTGGACCGCCAGGGTATTCCCCGCGTCGTCTTCGAGGATGTAGATTGTTCCTCCCTCTGCACCCGGAATCGGCCAGGTGATATCGCTGGTGCTGATTACCCGTATACCGGCTGCCTGTGCCGCATCACGTACAGGTTCGCCCGTAACCACGTAGTGAGGTTCAGCGGGATATGCAAAGAAGATCCAACCGATCGGGAGCAGGAATACCATCACCAGGATGATGATGACTGCCCAGGTTGAGGTGTCCTCTTCCCTCATTTCCGGCCTCCATCTGAATACCCGGGCCTTATCGATCTCATTTTGATTCCTCCTGTGGCGTTCCTCTCTCCACCCAGCCAGGTTTTTTCAGTTTCAGGAAAATCAGCGGAGGTACTGCGAGCAGGAAGGTGCCGAACAACACTCCGGCGACATAGGAGACCGCCTGGCTGCTCGTGAAGTCTCCTGTCGGCATGAGCCCGACAATAAACGAGAAGATCACGCCAAAGGCTCCCATCCCGCCAATCAGCCAGATACCAGGGATTCCTCCCGGGATCCGGAAGGGGCGAAGGGCATCGGGCCGGGTATACCGGAGCCTGATGAGCGACGCAAAGACCAGCAGGTACACGATACAGAGCAGTTCCACCGTCATTGCAGAGAGGATCCAGTAGGCCTGGTTGACGGAAGGCAGGAACACGTAGAGCAGCGAGATGACTGTCCCGATGAGTGCCTGGATTACCAGCACCGCCACAGGTGATCCATACTTGTTTGTCCGGTTGAAGAGGGGAGGCAGACTACCCCCTTCTGCGACAACCCCAAGACCTTTTGCCGGACCGATGAGCCAGGCCGCAAGGGAGACAACCCCCCCGATCGTGATCAAAACCGCCATCGGGGCGACGGCCCCGGGTATGTTGAGCGCGTTGAAGAAGTACTGGATCGCCTGCATAACTCCCGCGGCGAGGCTGAGATCGGATGCCGGGATGACAAACGCAATTGCAAGCGTTGCGAGCACCGTGCATGCAAATATGATGATCGCAGATATGGCCATGGCTTTCGGATAATCAGTGCTGGGATTCCGGGTCTCGAGGGCATGGAATCCTGCCATCTCCATGCCGGCAAAGAGCAGGATCACCGTCGCAAAGAATGGCAGGGTGGACAGGTTGAAATCCGGCACGATCTGATCGGGGGAGAACGGGGGAAGAACGATCGGTGCACCTGAAACGATCCAGGAGATGCCAAGCCCGATAATAAGAACGGATGGGATGATACTCCCGAGGATTACCCCGTAATTCTGGAACTTTGATGACACATTTTCACCAAAGTATGCGATCGCTGTCGTGCCCCAGAATGCGATCATCATCACGACAAACAGGTAGATCGCGTTGCTCCCGAGAGCAGGCGAGAGGGCAAACGCGAGGGTTGATGCGATGAAGGCGAGAACTGTCGGGAACCACACAAGGTTATTGGACCACTCGCAGAATATGGCGATAAACCCGCCTTTTTCACCAAATGCCTCTTTGCACCAGGCATATACCCCGCCTCCTTTGTCCGAGAGCATCGTGGCGAGCTCGGCTCCGGCAAGCGAGAGCGGGATGAGGAACAGTATCGTTCCGATGATGTACCACCCGATACAGGACCAGCCGAATTCGGCCATTGAGGGAAAATTCCTGATGCTGAGCACAGCGGCGACGTTGATCATTGCAAGGGCAAAGATTCCGAGGACTTTCTGCGGCGCTATACCGGTCTTTGCGGGCAAAACGGGCTCTTCGCTCATTTCCGCCCCTCCCTGATACAATACATCATGTATTCTCCCCTGACATTTTCAACTCCGTGAGTGTCATGTTCGAATCCCGGGAACTGCCTGTCGAAATCCTGCAGGGATTTCAGGTACTGGAGGATGGGGCCGCTCTGCTCACCGGTCCTCTCACCTGGTGCAAGTACAGGAATTCCCGGCGGGTAGGGGAAGATCCCGGTCGCCACGATCCTGTTTTCGGCCTTCGAAACCGGGACATGGTCGACTTCGCCCTGCACAAGACTCCTGAATGCATCAGCATACGAGACGGCAGGTTCCGGGATACCGGAGTAAGCTTCTTCCAGCAAATCACACATCCTGTGGTCTTTCTTGAATGCATGCATCTCATCTGCAAGGGATTTCAGGGTCATGCCTCCGTACCGTTCAGGATATAATTTCGTGAGATCCGGGAATATCTCCTCGAGCGGGGTCCCTTCATCATAATGCCGTTTGAACTCGAAGAGCTCGGTGATAAGCGTGCCCCATTTCCCCTTCGTGTTGCCCATAGAGAAGAGAAACAGGATGATGTAGTCGCCCGACTTCTCATTCACGATACCCCGGGTATCAAGGAACCTGACCACCATGGCGGCCGGAATTCCCCACGGCTCCAGCGAGCCATCGTCCTTCACACCCGGCATGACCACCGTGACCTTGATCGGATCGAGCATACAGTAATTGTCAGGGAGCCCGGTAAAACCGTGCCATTTCTCCCCGGGATGCAGCACCCAGCAGGAGGGGGTGTCCCGGAGTGTTTCGAGGGGTACCTCCTCAAACGGGATCTTCTTTTTTGTCATTGGATCCCTGATAGCGTCCGGCTGCCACATCTCAAACCACCAGTCATCCTGTTTCCCCCGGCCGCAGATCTCCCGGCGGATCCGTGCCATGGTCCGCCGGAACCGGATAGCCTCTTCTATCGATTCAGTCGTGAGAACCCGTCCTGCCGCCCCCTGCATCATCTTTGATGAGACATCCAGGGATGCCATAATCGTATAGAGGGGTGAGGTGGAGCTGTGCATCATGAACCCTTCATTGAACCGCGAGTGAACAATCGGGAGTCGCCCGTTCCGTATATGGATCATGGATGCCTGTGAGAGGGCTGCGAGAAGCTTGTGAGTGGACTGGGTGGCAAAGACGGTTGGCCCTTCCGGATTTTTCGCCCCGTCACGCATGGCGAACCGTTCGCTGTACAACGGGTTGAACCGTGCATACCCGTACCATGCTTCATCGAAATGAATACTGTCAACACTTTTACCGAGAAGATCCTCCACGTCCGTGGCATGGTAGCAGAGCCCGTCGTAGGTCGAGTTCGTGATAACGGCATGCACCGGCTTTTTTTTGGCAATGTTCTTTGTCAAAGGGCATTCGGAAATTTTTACCTTGATCTTTTTTTGCGCCATCTCACCGGGTGGGATCGGGCCGATGATCCCGTACCGGTTCCGGGTGGGGATTAAAAATATCGCGACCGAATGAGTCATGGTGAGCGCATGTTCGGCTGATTTATGGCAGTTCCGGTCCACAAGCACGATATCATCCTTGGATACCCGGCCAAAAAAGACGATTTTATTCGCGGTTGATGTCCCGTTCGTGACAAAATAGGTCTGGTCCGCACCAAATACCTTGGCGGCATACCGTTCCGCTTCACCGAGCGGCCCGGAATGATCCAGCAGTGAACCAAGCTCACCCACCGATATGGAGAGATCGGACCTGAAAAGTTGTTCACCGAAAAACTTGTAGAACAGTCTTCCTGCCGGAGATTTACGAAAGGCGGTGCCCCCGGCATGACCGGGGGTATGCCATGAATATTCGAAGTCTCTTGAGAATCTGACCAGGGCACCGAAGAACGGGGGAAGGAGCTGCTCCTTGTACCGGTTGGCTGCCGCGGTGATTCGCCCTGCAATAAATTCCGGAGTGTCATCCATGATATAAATGTACTCGTTGATCTCCCGGATTGTATCGACAGAGAGCGAAGTGAGCGTCGTAGCGGTCTCCTCGGCGGGTTCAGCCATGAGGAAGATAGGTATGTCTTCATTTCGCTGCCTGATCTCATGGATCAGCTTTTTTGCATCAGCATGGGTTTTTGAACCGGAATCACCGAGGTTCCAGTTCACCAGGATACAGTCGGCTTCCGGGAGATTTGCATAGGCAGACCGGGCATCTTCAAGCGATGCAATGGTAATGACATCGAGATCAAAATCAGCAAGACCTTTCACGATCCGGCCGATCGTACGGCCGTGGGGATTGTCGATATGGATCGTATCATCGATAATAACAACGGTTAACTTTTCCTCAGGGTTCATGGATCCCTCCTCTGGGACGTGATGAGGTTTTTTCCGGTCACTTCCGATTTTCTTCATCTCCCCTGAGTGAGTTCCAGGATACCAGTACCCAGGGTCCGGATGGTTTTTAACGGAGAGAACACCCGGGAAGGAGACAGTATCATTGGTATCGGTATCGTTTCCATGGTGACTCCGGTCAAGGTATGTACGTAATCGTTCTCCTTCCCCTGCTGTCCATCAGCATGAGTTCGGAGACTGCCGGGTATCCCCTTTGATAAGCCTTTTCCGGTTAGTATTTATGCTTATCTGGTATATTTTTCAGATTTTCCCTTCAAAACACTGGTTTTCCGACCCTGAAAGAAAAAAACTGCAATAATGCTAACCCGGCCTGAGGGAAAGGAAGGGAAAGGGTTCCCGTTAAGAAGGATGATTCCTGATACTTCTCACTCTTCGCAGAATACCTGTCCTTCGAACGTGAAAACATCCACCGCAGCCTCCTTCCAGCACCCGGCCGGGAGCCCCGCCTTCCTGCAGGTGTGGTCCAAAAACTCCGTGCTGTCCCACTTCCACTCCACCGGGACCTGGGGGAGGAGGAGCCCGCTCCGCCCATAGCCCCGCACGATGAGCCCGTGTCTCCCTACCTCCACGGCTCCCGGGCGTTGTCCCGGGTCCGCCCGCAACGGTTGGGGCACCGAGAGCACGGTAACCTCAACCCCGAGAGCCGGGAGTTCCGCGGCCCGGACCGGGGGGAAGCGGGGGTCCTGGAGCGCCGCGGATATTGCAGCCTCGCGGATCGCTTCCCCGAGGGGGAGGTGGGGGTAGGGGAACCCGATGCAGCCCCTGAGCTCCCCCTGCTCCTTCAGGGTCACGAATACACCCCGCTTTTCGGCAAATACCGGGGTCAGGGGAGGAGGGGGTGTCTTCCTGCCGCCAATCTTCTCTTCAAGGGCCGCCCGGGCGAGCCATAGGGCACAGGCACCCTCGCTTCCGGTGAGGAGATCCATCAAGAGTAAATAATGCCCCGACCCATATATAATGGAGAGGGAGAGTGCGGCTGACGGTGGCCGGAAACGGCTGCTGAGGAAAGTCCCCCCACCACCTGGGCACGCAGCCATACGCAAGTATGGATGGCGAGAGTCATGGCAATGGCACAGAAACGACACGGCCTGCCCCGAGCGATGATACGGCCGAGCCCCAACAGGCGAGACGTGCCGAAAGGCGCAAGATAACCCGCTGAGCTGAAGGGCAGGATACGATGAAACGGCGAA
>DUGL01000209.1:9223-9364 GCA_013331415.1 Methanoregulaceae archaeon
GAAGGGGGCTTACTCCTCCCACTCCACACATCTTCTGACCAGATTATGGTTCATACGGAATAGTTTTAACTGATCTTATATCTCAGGGTAATACTGGAATGCACATCCCTACTCCGGAAGAGCTCAGGGCACGACGGGAGG
>DUGL01000209.1:9415-9569 GCA_013331415.1 Methanoregulaceae archaeon
AGAAAGATCGTGCACGTGTTAAACACCGCAGAACAGACCCGGATGACCGCGGCAGAGGTCATGCATACACCCGTCTTCTCCATCCAGGCATCGGAACCGGTAGCCCGGGCGATAGATATCATGAACCACAACAACATCTCCCAGCTGCCGGTCA
>DUGL01000033.1:0-3048 GCA_013331415.1 Methanoregulaceae archaeon
TGCAAGGGTGACGATGTTTGCCCCGATCACGACACGATCTCCGATGTACCAGCCATAGACTGCCCAGAGGGATACCCCGGCGGTGAACTGGATCAGGGTGATCACGCTGACATCATGGACCGATCGTGTTGTGTACATCCTGACGATCTGGGGAAGAAAGCCGAACATGGTGAGGCAGGCGGCGGTCAGGCCGATGAAGACCCAGGTGTTCATGGGAATAGTTACCAGAATACGGTGGCTGTGCACGATGAAATGTGTTGTGCACCACCCGGGATCAGGATCCGGCCGGACCGCATCATTCATGTCCTGTGCTGTCCACTCTCCCCTGTGATCACATGGTGAAGGTGCTTGGGATCAGCGGGAGTCCCCGCGGTGAGCTGAGCCGGACGCTCCGGCTGGTCAATGCCGTGATGCGGGGGGCAGGGGATGCAGGGGCAGACTGCGAGGTCGTGGATGTCTGCGGACTCGAGATCGACTTCTGCATCGGGTGCGGTGTCTGTTATGAGGCGGGAGAATGCATCCATGCCGATGATTTCCAGAACCTCTTTGACCGGATGATGGCAGCCGATGGCATTGTCCTTGGTTCGCCGGTGTATATCAACGCGGTGAGCGCCCAGATGAAAGTGGTGCTCGACCGGATGGCAGATGCCATCCACTGCCAGCGGTTCCTCGGGAAGTACGGGTGCTCGGTCTCGACCGCCGGGGGGTCATTTGCCGATGAGGTGGTCGAGTACCAGAACAGCATCCTCCGCATCCTCGGGGCGACCACGGTCGGTGGTGTCGGCGTGGTGCTCGGGCCGGACACCTCCCTGCTCATACCGGCCGAGAAGCAGGCGTACGAGCTGGGAACCAGGCTGGTCACCGCTATCAGGAACCAGGAACACTACCCTGACCAGGATCTCTTCCATGCCGGTATGAAGGAACGGATGCAGGCGCTGGTCTCCCACAACAAGGACATCTGGTCCCATGAATACCAGTACTGGCGTGAGAAAGGCTGGCTCTGAGGAGCGGGGAACCGCCAACAGGACTCCCCCACTGCATTGAACATCGGATACAGGGTGACTGGATAATCGCCCCAGGGCAGGAGGGCAGAGTCATCACGATACTTTCGAGAACGGTGGTTGTATTCATTGTAATGGGGTATAACAGGAACAGGTCTCACAGAAAAAGCGCTATTCAGCGGCTATTTTATAAAAATGGGCAATTTTAATGGTTTTTAAAATATCCTCACAGATTGCTTCCTGCAGCCGTTCTAAGGGGGGATCGATGGATTACCCCACCCCGTGCAGACCTCGCACAGAACGCGAATAAAAAGCAATATTTTTACCAAATTTAATCGCCTATTTTCAAATAATACGCGATTATATAACTTTTTTCCATTCGGGTGTACATCGTTTCCCATGGAAACAGGCGGACCGGGAACTCAAGGGGGAAACGGGGGCCATTCCAGGCCTGGAATAGCCGGGGTGGGACACCGTTGTACCGGGATAGCGTTTAGCGTCCTTCTGGTGCTCAGAGGCACTCCTGAAGTGTGCCACGTGTGGTTAGGGGGGATCATCACGCTTCCTGTTCAGGAAGCCGGAAAAAGAAATAGTTCAGATGCTGGGGCTCTCTTTCCCGATAATCCGTGCAATATCCGCCATCTCGCGGGCAAGGAGCCGGATGAGGTCATCGACCGTGAGGAGCCCGACCAGCCTCCCCCCAGCATCAACAATCGGCATCCTCCGGACGCCGGCAGTCTTCATCTCCTGGATGGCATCGAATATCCCGGTATCTTTCCGTATGGTCAGGAGATCGCGGGTCATGACCGTCTCGATGTGCGTTGTGTCAGGATCATCGCAGAGCGAGTGTGACCGCAGGGCGATGTCGCGGTCGGTGACGATTCCGACCGGCCGGTGATCATCGGTCACGATCACACAGCCGATATTCTTCCCTCTCATCAGTTCGGCAACGAACCCGATGGTTGCATCTGGTTTGACACTCACCACGTTGGTCTGGCAGCAGGCAAAGACGGTCATAACAACATCACTGGTCCTAAAGAGTGGGGACGTTTTGGTATTTAGCCATGCTCACTGCGGAAAAACCGGGCTCCCCAGCATCAGACGATGAGTCTCCTCCGCATGAGCCGGATTGCCATGACAAAGAACACGGCGGTCACCACGATGATCCAGGCGAGGCTGTAGAAGAAGAGCGGCGAGAGCATCGAGAGGGTGAGCGAACGGGTGATGATGACGAGCTGGGTGAGCGGGAGGATCGCAACGGCAAGCACCTGCACGGTCTCCGGAAGAACTGTGAGGGGAAAGAACGTACCCGAGAAGAGGAACATGGGGGTGATGAAGAGGAATGACGGGTAGTTGAGCGCGTCGATTCCCGGTGTGATTGCCGTGAAGCACATCGCGATGCACGCAAAGAGGAGCCCGGCTAAAAAGGAGAAGGGGATGATCAGGAGCGATGCCGGCAGGTCGACGACCCCGAACGCGATGAGCACGACCAGCATCACGCTCGAGTAGATGAAGCTCCGGGTTGCCCCCCAGAGGAGCTCGCCCGTGATCACGTCGTCGAGAGAGAGCGGGGTGGCGATCATGGCATCAAAGGTCTTCTGGTAGTACATCCGCACGTACGAGGAGTACGTACACTCGAAGAATGCAGCGTTCATCATCGANNACGAAGATCCCGAGGCCGAACCCGATCGCCAGGAGGTAGAGCACCGGCTCGATGAACGGCGGGAGAAAATTCACCTGGTACGTCTTGAAGAAGACATCCCAGTTCCGCCGCCAGACGCTCAGGCAGGACCAGGAGAGACGGGGGAGGAAAGGGGGGTCCATGGAAATCCTGCTAGTCCCGCAGGACCCTCCCGGTGAGCTTCAGAAAGACGTCTTCGAGCGATGCCGGCCGGGCGAAGATCCTGCCCGGGTTGCAGGATGCAAGGAGCTCCTGTGCGACCTCGCGGGGCCGGTCGGTGAGCACCTGGACCGAATCCCCGAATACCTCGAAGCGGACATCCATCTGCCCGAGGCAGTCCATCACTGCAGGCGTGTGCTCCACCTC
>DUGL01000033.1:3151-6767 GCA_013331415.1 Methanoregulaceae archaeon
GCTTTCAGCTTCTCCCAGATGAGGTGGCGCCCCTGCGGGTCGAGCCCGATGGTCGGCTCATCGAGGATGAGGAGCTCCGGATCGTTGATGAGCGCCCGTGCGAGGAGCAGCCGCCGTTTCATCCCGCCCGACAGTTTCTCGATCAGGACATCCCGCTTCTCATCGAGCTGGACAAACGAGAGGAGTTCATCGGCACGCTCCCGCGCCGTCTTTTTCGGGATAGCAAAGTAGCGGGCATAGTTGGTCAGGTTCTCATGGCAGGTGAATTCCGGGTCAAGGTTGGTCTCCTGGGGGAGCACGCCGAGGACCTGCTTGATCTCGCGCGGGTGGCGGTCCACGTCCCTGCCAAACACCGAGAGCTCCCCGCCGGTCTTGGGAGAGACGCACTGGATCATCTTCATGGTCGTCGTCTTCCCCGCCCCGTTCGGGCCGAGGAATCCGAATACCTCTCCGCGGTTCACCGAGAAGCTGACACTGTTGACGGCGACCAGGGTGCCATACAGCTTTTTCAGCCGCTCTGCCCTGATGACCGCCTCCATCGAAATAGTCCTCTCCAGGTACGTGGGAGCCGGCGGAAGAACACTCTTTCGATCAGCCCGGGACCGCATGTCCGGTATCCGGGACAAAGATATTTGTAGATCCAGCCAGAGAATCCTCTCTCATGCCCATACGGGAGATCGCGGTCAGCAACTTCAAGAGTTTTCGCGAGCTGACGTTTGCGCCGGATACCTTCACCATCATCATCGGATCGAACGCATCCGGAAAGTCCAACCTTATCCAGATCTTCAAGTTCATCCGGGACATCGCAAAATACGGGCTGAACAATGCCATATCCCTGCAGGGGGGTGTCGAGTACTTCAGGAATACGATCATCGGACCGGAAGAACCCTTCACGTTCAGGATCCTGTACGTGCTCGAGGAGATGCGCGAAGATGTGATAGGGGTTAAAGATGAGCTCCCGATCGTGTTCCAGCCCTACGAGATACTCTATGAATTCGCCCTCTCCTTTGCCGAGACCGGTGAGAACTACGAGATATGCCGCGATGTGCTGATGATCTCGGGAACTTTCAGCAGGCCCGGGGTGAACGGGCCGGACCTCCTCGGCATGGGGACGCTGACGCTCTCCCGGATCGAGGGTTCCGTGGCGTACGCAGTCTGCCCCCCTGACGGTCTTGACCTGAAAGCATACGAGCTCTTCCCCCAGTACCTCCAGAAACGGGAGATCCCCCCGCGCCTGCTCATCATGAACCTCCCCGTCTCTGTCCCGGGTATCCCCCCGCTCGAGTGGATTTTCAGGGGTATGAAGGTCTATGATTTTGACCCCCGGCTCCTCAAGCGTGCGGTCCCCATCATGGGAAAGACGGAGCTTGAGAAAGACGGGAACAACCTCGCGATCGTGATCAAGAGCATCCTCGACGACCCGGTAAAAAAAGAGGAGTTTTTCCGCCTTACCCGGGAGATGCTCCCGTTCGTGGAGGAGATAGCGGTGGAAAAATTCATGGACCTGTCGCTCTTCCTGAAGTTAAAGGAGGTCTACAGCACCACGAAGTACCTCCCGGCATCGATGGTCTCTGATGGCACCATCAATATTTTTGCCCTCATCATCGCCCTCTACTTTGAAAAGAGGCCCGTTACTATCATCGAAGAGCCCGAGCGAAACATCCACCCGTTCCTCATCTCCAAGCTCGTCGAGATGCTCAAGGATGCCTCATCGCAAAAGCAGATCATCGTGACGACACATAACCCGGAGATGGTGCGGCAGGTGGCAGTTGACGATATCCTCCTGATATCCCGGGACAGCCAGGGTTTCTCCCGGCTGAGCCGTCCCGGCACGGGGAAGGAGATCCAGGCATTTCTCGCGCAGGAGATCGGCATCGAGGACCTTTTCGTCCAGAACCTCCTGGGAATGGAATGAAGACCCGGCGCCTCTTCATCCTAGTCGAGGGGAACGATGACGAGCGGTTCTTCTCGCGTATCATCCGGCCGATCGTACAGGACCGGTACGATTCGGTCGAGATCATCATGTATGCCTGCATGAAGAGCGTCAAGGTCAGCCGGTATGTGAAGAGTATCACCGAGATGGGCCATGATCTCATCCTGTGCGCAGATATCGACCAGGAACGAAACGTCCGGGGAAAAAAAGCGGTCCTGCACCAGCGGTTCTCCCCGCTTGCAGATGATTCGATCATTGTCATTATCCGGGAGATCGAGAGCTGGTACCTTGCCGGGCTTGACTCGCGGGCGCAGAAAAAGTTCGGTATCCGGTCGTTCCGGACCACCAATCACATCACCAAAGAGATCTTCAACGGCATGATCCCCCGGTACTATACCTCGCGGATCGTGTTCATGGGCGATATCCTGGCCGCCTACTCCCTCCCGGTTGCCCGGGAAAAGAACCGCTCGTTCTCGTACTTCTGCGGGAAGTACGACATCCCCGCCGATCCTGATCAGACCGCATAGTACACATTACCCCTGCACGGTAATGGCCGGGCACCCGGGATACTGATTCCGGGCGAGGATCTGCCTCCCTGCGAGGAGAGCGCGGGAGCCCGGGGTCTTCTTCCCTCGTACCAAAGGGTGGGCGTTGACACGGTGCTGCCCCGGGTTCCCTGACATATTTCCAGGACACTGGTGGGGATAATCTGCAAACTTCTGGATACAAACTTCCCTTACCCGCTCTCCCGTTTGGACCCATCCCGGCAAGAACCGGGTACAAGGCTTATCTCTCCCGGATTCGAATCTTGGTACAGGTGGTCCCTGGTGCAGGTATCCATGAAACTGGAGATGAAGGACGCTCCCGGCCAGCTCGTTGCCGCATTGAAACCGATATCGGACGTGGGTGGAAATATCATCGCGGTGATCCATCAGCGGGATGAGAAGATGGAGCGTGGGGTGCTCGGCGTCCAGATCGTGCTCGAGCTCCAGGAGCAGCGCCTCGCCGAGCTCCTCTCCCTGATAAAAGGCCAGGGGGTCAGCGTCCTGCGTATCGGCAAGGAGCGCCTCCTGTTCAAACAGACGGTGATCATGATCGGGCACATCATGCACACCGATCTCGGGGATACTGTCGATCGGATTGACTGCACAGGATATGCAGAGGTGACCGAACTGACCCTGGTAATGCCGGCAATCAACGAACCATCGTCGGCCCGCCTGGTAATTAAGGCCGTGAACCGGGCCGACATGGAGCAGGCACTCGGGATCCTCCGGGGTGTGGCGAAAGAGAAGAAGCTCCTCATCATCGAGCCGATGGAGGCACAGGGATGAAGATCGCCATCATCGGCATGGGGGCTGTCGGGCGGGGACTGCTCGAAGCGATCGATGGCAAAGACCTCGGCCTGACGGTGACCGGGATCGCCGATTCACGCAGTGCGCTCCTGGACCGTGACGGTATTCATATCGAGGAAGTCCTGGCAGCAAAGCAGGCCCGGGGGTTCTGTGGAGACAAGGGGCTTTCTGCATCCGATGTCATCGAAAAGGGAGACTATGACGCGCTGGTGGAGGTGACCCCTACCGATGCCCGTTCAGGTGAACCTGCGACAGGGTTCATCAGGGCAGCGATTGGCCGGGGAAAGCACGTGGTCACCTCGAACAAGGGGCCGATCGCCCTGCACTATGC
>DUGL01000196.1 GCA_013331415.1 Methanoregulaceae archaeon
GGTTCGCGGTCACGTAGATGGTCTGTCCTTCTCCCGGGTTCCCGGAATAGGTCTGGGTCCAGGTCTGGTACCCCGAGAGGGAGAGGCTGATGGTGTGGCCCGGGGTGCCGGTCGATGAGACCTCGACAGTCAGCGGCGTGGTCCCCTTGTAGGAGCCGTCAAAGTACACGGTCGCGCCCGATGGAGAGGAGGAGATGGAGTAGTACCCTTTCCCGGCTCCTACGATGGGGGTCAGGCTGGCATAGATATGCACGGTCTCACCCTCGAAGGGGTTCCCGTCGTAGTCCTGGTACCAGTCCTCGTACCCGGATTTCGTGACCCGGATCGTGTGGGACGGGGTACCCGTGGAGGGGACGGAGACGGTTACCGGGCTGGTACCCCGGTAGGATCCGTCGAAGTACACGCTCGCCCCCGAGGGATCAGAATTGATCTCGAAGTACCCGGTGCCGCCACCGATCTGGGCAGCAGCAAGGCCGACAACGGCCAGAAGGAGAATGAGGAAGCCTGCAATCAGGCGTACAGGAATGTTCATACTAGGGAATGAGAGGAAGATCTTAAAAAAACCGCCGGATCAGAGGCTCCGCTCCCACCCCTGTTTTGCGATGCAGAAGAGCAGGTCCGGTATTCCCTGGAGGAAACACAGGAGTGAAGCTGACCCGGGGTGCAGAGGCACCATGGCCTCCTCTTGAAGAGCGCACCCGGGTATCCCTGGCCCGAAATGAGAGAGGGAGGAGGGAACCCGCTCGGACTCCCGGAAAATGGCAGGTCCCCCGGCAGCCCCCTGGCCCACTATCAGAGTAAGGGGAGTTGGCGGGACCGGAAAGAAAAAGAGGAAAGGACGGGGTTCAGGTACGTCCCGGGAAGGACTGCCCGGGCAGCTGTTCAGAATACGGCATCGAGAAGTGGATCTGCTCAAAGATCCAGCGGCTGCCCGTGTTCCTGAGGAGTGCGGTCATCCTCCCGTTCATGCAGAGGGCCGTCCCCCCTGCCCCGACTTTGAACGTGCAGAATGCCGTGACCCAGGCAAAGGGCATGATCCCTTCCAGGCTGAGCGTATCGAAGCTGAGGGCGATCGTACCTGCCTGGCTGAAGTCCCGCCGGATCTGCTCGTTGAACCCTGCGATGTCCCTGACCACCTCGTCAGGGCCGCTCCCGAACCCGGAGATGGTCTTCGAGGCGAGTGCACGTATCTTTTCGGGCTGCTTTGCGGCGTATGCCGCTGCGTACGCCTGGAGGGCTGCCATGACCTCCTCTTTCTGTGCTGTGGTGAGTGTCATCGTAGTGAGCTGGGTCTCCAGGATAAAAAAGAATTTCCCCCTTACCGGCATCACCATGGCGTCCCGGGTGATCTCCAGACCCTCTTCATGAATGGTGCGTCCTTCTCCGGGAAGGTGCCCTGCCGGACCCGGTCGTCCTGCCCGGTGAGCCCTGCAGAGACGGTGCCACGGGAGAAATGCCAGACCGGCGGGAACCTGGAGCGTTGGACCATGAAAACCCGCCCGCTGCACCTATGGCGCCACGGCAGACTCCCCGGCAGGACCCGGTGTCCCGCCCGTGCAGCTGCCAGCCGGGCAGCATCCCGGGTACCCCGTACTACCCCAGGTCACGGATGACCCGTGCCAGCCGTGTCATCCCTTCCCGGATCGCCTCTTCCCCGGCGCTGGAGAAGTTCAGCCGGATCGTGTCATCCCCGCTGCCATCCACGCAGAACGGGACCCCGGGGAGGACCGCCACCCCCTCCTGCACTCCCCGGGAAAAGACCTCCATCGACGAGGTCCCGCGGGGCAGGGTGCACATCAGGAACATGCCTCCTTCCGGCGTGGTGTGGGTCATTTCCGCGGGCATGAGATCATCGAGGAGCTCGCACATCAGGCGGCAGCGCTCACCGTAGACACGGGAGACTGCCCGGGCAAGGGAATCGAGGTCATGGGTAGCCAGGTAGCGATGGAGGACCATCTGGCAGAGGAAGTTTGAGTGGAGGTCGGCAGCCTGCTTGGCGCAATTGAACTGCGCGAGCACGGGTTGCGGGGCATACAGCCAGCCGATGCGCATCCCCGGGGCTATGATCTTTGAAAACGAGCCGGACATGATCCCCTGGCCGGGCAGGAAACGGGTGACCGGGGGGCGGGCTCTCCCGTCAAAGAAGAGCTCGCCGAACGCGTCGTCCTCGTAGAAGAGGGTATCAGTCTCCTGGACGATCTCGGCGATCGCCCGCCGGCTCTCCTCACTATATGTCCTGCCTGAGGGGTTCTGGGAGTTGGGTATACCGTAGAAGAACCGGAGGGGGTGTTTCCCGAGCAGGTCGGAGAAGCATGCCAGGTCCGGCCCGTCATCGTGCAGGGGCACGGTGTGGATGACCGGTTCGCAGAGCGAGAATGCCTCGATTGCTCCAAGGTACCCGGGGCGCTCCATCCCGATGTGGTCGCCGGGGTCAGTGAGGATCCGTGCAACGAGGTCGAGGCACTGCTGGGACCCGTTCACGATCTGGATCTCGCCGGCCGTTGCCGGGAGGCCGAGCCGGCGACGGTACCGGTCTGCGATGTACTCCCGGAGCGGCAGGTAGCCGTCCGTGGTGCTGTACTGCAGGGCAGTCCGCCCCTCCTCTTCGAGGACGTGACGAGAAGCCTCGGCGATCCCCGCGACGTCAATCACATCTGCTCCCGGGAGCCCGCCCGCGAACGAGATGACGCCGGGCTGGGACGAGACACGGAAGAGCTCACCGAGAAACGAGGGCGGGATACACCGCATCCGCCGGGCAAAATGGTACTCCATCGGCATAGTTCTGACTGATATGTGGTGCGAAACCTCAAAAAAGCCATGGGAGGAGCCCCCTCTTACAAGCCCTGCGGTTCCTGCCCGGTGCAGGGGCAGGATATACCCGGGTGAAATCCCCGGAATGCCCGGGGAGAATCCCGCGATGAGTACCGGGATACCGGATGCTTCCCCCCGGGGAGAATCCCGCACTCTCGTATTTGAGGCTAAATGCGGGCAAATTCATCTCAATGGAGAGAATCTCGCGTAATTTTAAAAACATTTAAATCGCTGCACGCGGAGATTTACCCGATACACATGGAATATTTCGAGCTGATGAAAGGGTTCCTGCTGACCCCGGTCAGAACCTTCCAGAGCGTGAGGAAGGCGGGTGCGGGTGATGCCCTCACGTACTATCTTATCATCCTCGTGATCAACACCATCCTCTCCATCATCGCGAGCCTCATCGTGATGACTGCAGCCTGGTCGGTCTTCAGCACCCTCTTTACCGAGATGGGCATCGGTGTTCCGGCTGCGGCGGGAGTTGGGATTCTGCTCGTCGCGATCCTGATGATCATCATCCAACTGGTGATGGTCGTTATCACCGCGCTCTACCTGCACATCTGGGTATATGTCGCCGGTGGCCGGAAGGGATGGATCGAGACCCTCAAGGCGGTCACCTATGGGTCCACGCCCTTCATGCTCATCGGGTGGATCCCGTTCATCGGGGGGATCATCGGCTTTATGTGGAGTCTTGTCGTCTCAATCCTGGGTGTACGGGAGCTCCAGGAGATCTCAACCGCCAAAGCCGTGATCGCGGTCATTCTCGCGGTAGTCATCTTCATGCTCATCCTCATCACGGTTGCCGCATTCCTGTTGGTCGCGATTGTGAGCTCGGGACCGGTACCGATAAACTCTTTCTGATACTCTTTTTTCCCGGGAACCCCCCATGAACCCCGGTTCGGGTTTTCCGGCACAACCTTCGCACAGGAGACCACGGTGGTCACATTCCCCCTGGAGGATTGCTGTGGGGATACGTTCCTCTGCACCGGTTGCGGCCAGGGATACCTGGTTTTCAGAAATTCGTGAAAAAGAGGGGATGAATCCGGCAGGTGTTCCCTGTCGTAGTTCCCTGCGAGGGTCATGTTGGTTGTGTGGAGGGTGCGTGCTGGACGATACGGTATGCCCTGTTGCGATCACCGGGGCCTGGTCTTCGTCCCTCTTCCCGGTCAGGGCACCAGGGTACCTGCACCAGCATCAATATTAATATTTTTCATTTTTGTATTACGAAATAGGGAAAATATACCAATTATCCCGATACATGCAAAGGGTGGTGCCCAGGACTGCTGAACAAAAAAAGGAATTCCGATCTTATTCACTGACGCCACAGATGGCGAGCTGGTACATCCAGTCGAGTAGCCGGTGGCACTCGATGACCACGCACTCCATGTCACAGCCGATGCAGGGGATGAGTTCCTCTCCTGCCAGCATTTGACTGGGATCGACCGGGCGGCGCTTCGCTCTCAGGATGAATGTCTTGATCCCGTTTTTCCGGAACTCGATCCGCTCGATGAGGTCAGCGTCAAGGAGTTTTTTGACGATCCGTGAGCATTTCCGGCTGTCGACATCGAGGAGTTTCCAGAGATCGCTCTGGAGCACCCCTTCAGCCTTCAGCTGGATCAGCTTCAGGGCGTCTTCATCAGTCTTCAGCATGGCGTTTCAGATGATCGGGGTGATAGAGAGGATGTTGTTCCCGCGGATCACGACCGTCCCCAGGTTCCTGCCCCGCTGGTCATCTACGAACTCGGTGGTCTCGTCCATGTGGATGTTCAGGTACTCGTCCACTGCGACCAGCCGGCCCTGGAGCTTCCGGTTATCATCCTTTATCTCCACCGCAATCTTCGATTCCACGAGGGAGAAGACCTTCTTTATAGGCAGCACAATCCCGTTAACCATCTGCCTCTCTATGGGGATGTGGTGATATTAAAGGTTCCTCAATGGGTACT
>DUGL01000014.1:0-5384 GCA_013331415.1 Methanoregulaceae archaeon
TCTCAAGGACCCGTTCACCATCACGACACTCCGCTTCGGCAGCCCTGCAGAGGAGCCAGGTGTCTTCCGCCGGAGTATAGACCTGAGGGGGTATCATTCTGCTGCAAGGTTCGAGATCGTCGCAAAGTCTTCGAGGTAGAGGGTTTCCGGACGCGATGAGAGGATCTCGTCCGGCAGGGCGGCAATGATCTTCTCTGCGGTATCAGGGGACAGGATACCGGCAGATGTACGCAGGCAGTTCCTGACCGTCTTTCTCCGGTGGGTAAAGAGCGCCCGCACCACGTCGGCATACCGATCCTGATCGGCGATCCGGAAGAGCGGGCCCCGGGGGATCATCCTGACAACCGTGGACCGTACCTGTGGTTTCGGGGAGAATGCCTGGGGAGGCAGGTCAAAACAGCGCTGCACCGAGCAGTAGGTCTGGACCATGATGGAGAGCCGTCCACAGGCCGGGGTTCCGGCCGGCGCCATCATCCGGCTGGCAAACTCTGCCTGGTACATCAGGATCGCCTCATCAAACCCGATCGCGAGCAGGCGAAACGTGATCTTTGAGGATGCCGAATACGGGAGGTTTGAAACGACGACATCGAAAGGAGGGAGTTCGCACCGTATTGCGTCCCCGCACTGGAGCCGGAGTGTTCCGACCGCGATCTCATCCTCGAAGACGATCTCGAGCTCCTCGACCAGGTCAGGGTCTATCTCGACTGCATTGACCCGGGCACCGCGGTCGAGCAGCTCCCGGGTGAGCACCCCCTCGCCCGGGCCAATCTCCAGCACCGTGCGATCTTTGAGGTCAATGAGTCCGGCTATACGCCGGACCGCATGCTTGTCGATCAGGAAATGCTGGTCTTTTGGCGCTCTCATTTCGAGGTGAAGACGTGGTACTTCACATTCGGGTCCTGGAGCTCCTCCAGGATTCGGTTCACCACCATCCTGTCAGGATGGGGAATCGATTTTATCCGCTGGCTGATGTCAGCGAAGCTCTCGAACGGTCTCTTTTCACGCTCGGTCAGGATCTCCCACATCAGCTTCTTTCCTATGCCCGGGAGGAGATGGAGCATGTGGAGTTTCGGGGTAATGGATATCGATTTATTGAAGAACTGGACAAATTCCTGCTCTTTCTCTTTTACCAGCTGTTCGATGATGAACGGGAGTTCGACCCGTGCAGTCTGGGTGAGCTCGGCGTAGCTGATTCGCCGCTTGACCCGCTCGACCTTCGGCCTGTCCCCGTCACCGATGTATACCAGCTCGTGGATCTGGATATCGAGCGTCTTTGGCACCAGTTCGAGGAGCTTGAACTGGGAGAGGCCGATCGCCTGGACGATCGCCTCCCGCTTGAAGACCGGGCGCGGGTCGTCAGGGTGGCCCCGCTGGAGTATATCGAGGACTATTGCATTGACCTCTTTCTTATCCGTCTTCATAAAAGAGCCCTCAGAGATGTGCCCCGACTATCCCGATAATCGTATCGAGCTCCTCGCCGGTCAGGGTACCTTTTTCCTTCGCATAAACCGCCCGGAGCTCGTCCCTGCTCCTCGGCGTGATATTGGCTATCCGGTAGGCAATATCGGGTTTCATCTTCTCGAGGGTGAGCAGTTCTGCGACCAGCTCGCGCGATCGATCGGCCGATATCCTGAAGGTCTGGTTGGCATGCTCGATGCTCTTGCGAAGCTCATATGACATCTCCTTCTGCGCTTCAATCCGCTCAGCCTCAACCCGGGAGAGCACCTCGCGCACCTCGGAGAGGGGAACCCTCTCTTCGCTAAGAACAGCCTTCACCTTCATGCCAGTCACCTGAGTCCAGAGCTTTACTTTTGTGCTTTTAGATGTTGCGGTCTGGCGATGACAATTTTATCCTTGTCGCCATCCCGTACTGCGAGCAGCCATGCACGCCCACGCTGTCCAATAACCGTACCGGTCTTCCCATGGAAGCGGCGGTGCGGCATACCCTTCTGTACGCTCGGTTCACAGACCACATGTACCTTCTGCCCTGTTTCAAATCGCTGGATGAGCGATGTGACGGGCAGGATACCACGTTTCCGTATCTCTTTCTTGAACTTATAGCGCGTCTTCTTTCTCGGTCCGTTGTGATGTGCCATGATTCTCTCACTCTCTCCCGGTGTATTCCACCTGCACGACATCGAGTCGCAGGACCCGGGCAGGTCTCCCGAGGATCTCCGCGAGGCTTGGCCGGGTCCTCCCGTCATCCCCGGAAATGAGCTCCTTGATATAGAGGCCGGCTTCACCGGTAACCTCGATAACATAGCCGTCCTCTTCGCGTCCGATATATGTTATCTCGGTGGCAGTCCGTTCCCGGACTTTGTCAGCCCGCCGATGTGCGACCCTCTGCGGGGTGCGCTGGTATATTGTGACCCCCATAAGGGCTCCCAGCGCAGATTGGAGTTCATCCAGGGACAACGGGTCGTCAGTTCCGACCAGGATCCTGTATCTTTTATACCCTTTGTCCGATTTAATCCTTTCCACCTCTGCACGCCGGGTCCAGCGTTCGAGAGAGACCTCGACCCTGCCACGGGCTGCAGAGTTGACAGCCTCTTCGAGGAGGGTGATATCGAGCGTCCTCTTTCGCGGTGATACCAGCTCCATCACGAAGGGACGGCCGGTGCCAATCATCCGGGCATCGATATCCTCACGTCCCGCACCGTGCAGGACCGCCCCCTCTGCAGCGAGGAGCTCCATTGCCGGTCTCCCGATCAGTTCCTCGACCGAGTCCTGGTACATCTTCCCGGTAAACCCGCACCGCTCACAACCCCGGCCGCGGCAAACCCGGCAGTCCCAGTGCGTCTGCGGTATCCCCCGCTCCAGTTTCCGGTACCTGCCGGAGAAGAAGACAGGGTTGACCTGGACTTCGACCGAACCGCTGACCGGGTCGAGGATGGCGACCACATCCGGACTGGCAAGATCGGCCTCTTTTCCCGTCAGGATCGAGACGGCTTTCCCCACTTCCCGGTTCATCTCGGACTTGAGGGGCTCGGCCGAGGGAAGAGAGAGATCGCTCCAGACCATCTCCTCGCTCTCGGCCATGAGCGGCGGGACCCGGGTTCCGATGAGAAATGTCTGAAACTCTATCCCGTCCAGTGCTGCTACAACCTTCTCTGCCCATTCACCAACCCTGGTAAAGATATCCTGGCAAATCCAGCAGACCCCTTCGTGAGGGTGGTACGGGGTGTTGGAAGAGAGCGCATGGGTAACCCGGAGTGCCTCCCCCCGCTCCTGATTCGAGAGCCCGAACGATCGTTTCCCGACCATCCGGCCGAGGCAGTGATCGCAGATCTCACCGTACTCGAGAATTTTTCCGGTCATTGCATCAAGGTCCATCAGGCAGCCCTCCGGTCATGTTCGTTTAAGAGGACGGTGAGGGTATGGTCGGCATGCAGTGCCAGCGGTCCGACAGAGAATACCGGCATACCCGCGACGGCTGCCACCTCCTGCGCGTTCAGGTTCAGGTGGTCGCTCAGGAGATAATTGTCCGGGAGCAGGGATACGGTGCGGATATCGGTGCCTGATTCATCGAGGAGAACAAAAGGGTACTCCGCAAGGAGTTCGGGAAGCCCGCCTCTTCGCACGAATACCCCGGGGGTGGTTTCACGGAATTCTTCAGATACCGGTTGTGCCAGCGCTTTCTGGATGAGCGAGCCGGAGCTCCGTTCATCCGGGCTCAGATACCGCACAGTTTTTCCCGGGAAGAGGACGGTCTTTGGCGGATCGGGGGGCCCGAGCAGTACCAGGTAGACCTCGACATCCCGGCGCATCCCGTGCGAGAGGAAGAGGGAAGCATTCACGCACCGGCAGAGGATATCCATCCTCCCTGCACCCCCGGGCATGTCGGAGAGCGAGAACTTCCCTGACGTGGTGGCGAGGTGCCCGAGCACGGCAAACCGCAGCATCCGCCTACATCCCGCCAAAGCGCTTCATCATGCGCTGCATGTTGAACTTGCCGCCGGCGCCCCTGACACCCTTGAGGGCCCGCTTCATGTTCTTGTAGTACTTGATGAGCTCGCGCACCTCTTCGGGCAAGGTGCCTGAGCCCATCGCGATCCGCTGGATACGGGAGCCGGAGAGAACGGACGGGTCATCGAGCTCGGTTGCGGTCATCGAGTCCATGATGGTGCGGTACCGGGCCATCTTGGTGCTGGTGACATCGTATACTTCTCCCGGTACCTCGATGTTGCCGAGCGGGATCATGCTCATGATCTGCTTGAGCGGACCCATCTTGTTGAGCGCCTCGAGCTGCTTGTACATGTCCCGGAGGGTGAATTTACCCCGCATCATGGCATTGATATCGATCTCGCTGTCGGTGACCGTCTCCTGTGCCCGCTCCACGAGGGCTTTGAGATCACCCATGCCGAGGAGCCGGGAGATGAAGCTGTCCGGCTCGAACCGTTCAAGATCCTCGATCGTCTCGCCGCTCCCGATGAAGACGATCCCTGACCGGGTCTCTGTTACGGCCGAGAGTGCCCCCCCACCTTTTGCGGTCCCGTCCATCTTGGTGATGATAACGCCATCAATACTGATGGCATCATGGAAACGTTTTGCCTGGTCGCGCGCCTGCTGCCCGAGTGCCGCATCGATCACCAGCCAGCGGTGGGTCGCCTGGGTCATGGCATTGAGGTCGATGATCTCCTGGATGAGATCCTCCTCGAGTGCGTGGCGGCCCTGCGTGTCAATGATCACGACCTCGGCAGTGCCGAGGCTCTTTAACCCGTTCTTTACAATAACGCGGGCATCCTGTTCGGCAGGGTCCCCGTAACAGGGGATATTGATCTTTGCACAGAGGGTACTCAGCTGGTCAAAGGCCCCGGGCCTGAAGGTATCGGCGCAGATAACTGCTGTTTTCAGGCCTTTCCTCTGGAAAAAGCGGGCAAGCTTCGCCGTGGTCGTCGTCTTCCCGCTCCCCTGGAGGCCGGCCATCAGGATCTTCTGGGGGCCGAGTTTCACCTCGCCGGATACCCCGACCAGGTTGACCAGTTCCTGGTACACGATTCGGAGGACGTGCTCCCGGGCGGTCATGCCCTTTTGCGGGGCCTCCTCAAGCGAACGGGTCTTGATCGCCTGCGAGAGCTGCATGACGAGCTTCACATTCACATCAGCCTGCAGGAGCGCCCGCTGGAGATCCCTGACCAGTTCCTCGACCGCGACACGATCGATCACGGTCTTTCCGGCAAGTTTCTTCAGGGCGTCCTTGAGGGATGTTCCCAGCCGGTCAAGCATCAGGACCCCTCCGGGAAGAGATCCGCGACGACCCGTTCGGGAGAGAACGGGATGATGTCGTCATACCCCTGACCGGTACCAAGGAACATCAGCGGTTTTCCGATGGTATGTGCAATCGAGATTGCAGCACCGCCCTTTGGGTCCATATCAGCCTTGGT
>DUGL01000014.1:5564-7286 GCA_013331415.1 Methanoregulaceae archaeon
CCTCCTGCCTGGTGCTGGATAATCTTGATCCCGAGCCTTCGGGCATGGACATCGATCTGCTCCAGCGCCCCCGCCCGGAACGTATCTCCTGCACCAATCACGACAGAAAAACCATTCTTCTTCAGGTAGGAAGCAACCTTGGCAACTGTCGTTGTCTTCCCGGTGCCGTTCACCCCGGTAAAGAGAATCTTCACTGGTCGCTCATGGCCCCTGATGTACGAGACGAGATCGAACCCGTTCCCCAGTACGTCGAGGATTGCATTCTTCAGGGCAGTTTCCACGATGGTATCGACCGGCTCGCCGATTTTCCGCCGTTTTCCTATGAGCTCGGTTCTGATATGGCTGATGATCGCATCGGTGACAGGGAGTGCAACATCATTTTCAAGGAGGATCATCTCGAGCTCAAAGAGCGGCTCGTTGATATCCTTCTCATCGATCAGGAACTCACGGTCGGTTATCAGGACTTTGACTTTACCAAGGAGAGAGGGGCTCTTCTCTTCTCCGGTCTGATTGGCTTTCCCGGGAAGCGGCGTTTCTTCGGACGATCCGGACTGTATGCTCTGCGCAAAACCGGTCTGGACCTTCTGAAGTTTCGCACGGAGCCCTTCAAACATACCGCACCGTCTCCCGGGGTTATCCTTCTCCCGGTCCGGATGAGGATGCTCCAGCAGCCATCTGTGCCATCTGTGCCTGCTGGTAACCGAGCTCGATCCGCTGGGCGATCTCATTCATCTGTCCGCGGATACGGTTCAGTGTCTCGGCAACCTTCTTTGCCGAGGCCTCCATCTCGGTGATACGGTCTTTCAGGTACTCCCGCGCCGCAGCATTCGGTTTCTCGACAATAACCTCGGCGCCGATATTCAGGAGCACGCGGTCCGGGTCAAGGATCCTGGCCCTGACACTCACACCTCCCCCTATCTGGAGCAGCACAACGCTCTCGGGTGCTGCTGCAGCTCCTTCCAGGGCTTCAATGGCAGCAATCGCCTCCATCCTGCCTTCCTCGAGAAGCGAGAGCTGCTGGGTAAAGATCTCAGCCTGCTGGCGGTATTCGTTCAGGTACAGCTGGAGGGACTGGATCTCCCGCGGGTCCACGCGGTCCACGCTATTCACCCTGCACTGCAGTAACGGCACTGACCGTGACATACCTTCGTTTCAGGTGGTGTTTGCTCCCCATCACCGCGAAGGTCCGCTCCCTGGCCTGCACAGCATTCGGCGCCTCGATCACTTTTTTGTACGGGTGCCATTCGTCCCCGATCATAAAGGTGCCTTTCACCTCAAATTTCATGTTCTCCATCATCATCTCTCCAGAAATCCAAATATATCCTCAATTCTTCCGAGCTCGAACCCGGTTGTCTCAAGCCCTGCCAGGTAGCCCTGAGCATTTGCTACAAGACCGGTCCCAACAAGACCACTGCCCATGTTGACCGAACCGGTCCCGATGGGGAGATCGGTGATTGTCTCCAGCAGGGCCAGCTCCTGGCGGGATGTCCGGGGGTGAACCATGATCCCACGGTTGGATGCGACGGCTGCCATGCCGATGGTCCTGATGCCTGCCAGCGTAATCCGGTAAACCGGGGTCTTTAAAAATTCACCGATATCCTCTGCCATCTGCTCCGGCATATCAGGATGGACGCAGGCGAACGAATCATTGGCAAGGATGATGTTTCCCGCAGCGTTCATGGTATGTTCAAGCAGGTAGAGTTCACGGTATTCACCCAGGCA
>DUGL01000110.1:0-1920 GCA_013331415.1 Methanoregulaceae archaeon
CGGGAAAAGAGGGAAAAAGATGCCCCCTTCACCGGAAACAGGGGTCACCGGACGATCTTCGCGATAGGGATCTCGAGGATGTCCTCGGCACCGGCAGCCTTGAGGCCCGGGATCAGGGTGTTGACCTTCCCCTTCTGGACGACCGTCTGGATACTGTAGTACGGGATCCCGTGCAGCCTGCTTACCGTCGGGGTCTTGAGTGCCGGGAGTGCTGCTACCACCCGGTCGAGGGCGTCTTCGGGCACGTTCATCGAGAGGAGCACCTGGTGGCGGGCATCGATCACCCCGAGGAGGAGCGTCACGATCTCCTCGATAGCCCGGCGTTTCGCTTCGTCCCCGAAACTCTCGCGGTTCGCGACAATCACCGTCGATGACTCCATGATCTGCCCGATGATCCGCAGCCCGTTTCGCCGGAGCGTGGCCCCGGTCTCGGTCAGGTCCACGACCACGTCCATCAGGTCCGGGACCTTCGCCTCCGAGGCGCCGTATGAGGGGAAGAGCCGGACCGGTATCCCGAGCCTGCCGAAGAACTCCTTCGTGATCTCGGGGTACTCGGTCGTCACCCGGCTGTTGGGCCGGATCTCCCTGACATCCGCGATCGGCTCGGACTCGTGGACCGCCACGACGATCTTGACGGTCCCCTCCCCGGTCTTGGAGTACGAGAGGCGTGCCACCTCCCGCACCTGGGCACCGGTCTCTTTCACCCAGTCCATGCCCGAGATGCCGATGTCAAAGTATCCCATCTCCACGTACTTCGGGATCTCCTGCGGGCGGAGGATCTTCACCTTCCCGATCCGGTGGTCGCGGATGACCGGGTTGTAGTCCCGGTCCCCCCGCCGTACCTCGAGGTCTGCCTCCCTGAAGAGCTGCAGGGTCTGGTCCTCCAGGCTGCCCTTGGGGAGCGCGATGCTGATCATAGTGTACAGTGTTGGACGGTTCAGGAAAAAAACATCCCGCATCCCGGGGGTCGGATTGCCGGGAAGAGGTAAAGCCCCCTCACAGGAAAAGGAGGTGCGGAAATCTTTGGGGACATGATCAAGAACACGGGCCTTTCACCGCGTGTGCTGAGTGCACTGTGGCATTCCCCCACCGAGCCAGCCGAGGTACGTGTCAGGGAAGAAGGATCGCGGGTGGGGAACCAGGGGGGGGCGTAAAAGAGAGTGTGGCAGTGAAAAACGGGGTATATATCGCCCTGTTTCAAGCATGCAGGATTCCACGAGGTACCAACGGGATTGTTCGATCAAGAGCTAACGATTCATACGCCCTGTGGTGCTCAAGGTATGAGCGCCAGCTCATCCCTCTCACTCGCTTCCCGGGGGTATCTCCTCTCCCTGCTCACTCAGAGACGGGGACCAGCCTTCCCTTCAGCTGCTCCTCCAGGTTGAGTCTCATCATCTCTATCACATTCGTCACCACGCCTCTGGTGGAGCTGATTACCAGTTCATCGTTCCGGAAAAAATCCCTGTCCGCATTGCTGCTGAACTCGGCGCCATGTGTCCGGTATGCGATGCCGAACGGGGCGAGGATATACCCCATCTGCTGGAAGTTGAGGAAGATGTCCATGGCGGTCTTTATCCCCCCGTCCTCGTGGCCGCAGACCAGGATCCCTGCCACTTTTGCCTCGGTCAGCCCGGGCTTCTTCAGGTGGTAGAGGTTCTGCATGCAGGTGGTCCGGTCAAGGAAGATCTTGAGCCGTGCTGACATGGTATTCCAGTTTATGGGAGAGGCAACGATGACCGCTTTTGAAGCGGCAAGCATCTGGTGGAATACATGCATATCGTCGTCAGGGTTCCGGCACGGGTAGTCGCAGGACTGTGCCCTGACGGCATAGCAGCACCAGCAGTGGTCGATTCGGTATTCATTCAGGTTGAACCTCCGGTAGGAGACCCCCTTTTCACGGAGCACATCTTCTGCAACCTC
>DUGL01000110.1:1999-3671 GCA_013331415.1 Methanoregulaceae archaeon
GGGGCATCCCCGTGGGGGTCTCTCCCCGGCAAAGACAAAGCCACATACGGTGCATTTCCAGGTTACCCCCTCGCCCTGGGTTTTCATATCGTTATCTGAACTGATCATTCGTCTTCCTCTTCCGGGCGTTATCCGGTTGATGATAGTCTCATGCAACTCCCTTGAACATATTTGTCACGGAAGGGAGAATCCCTGAAAGATTATGCGCGAACAGGGACGTTCCGGCCAGAGCGGCCCGAGCGAGCGCCGGTTACGACACGTATCAGCGGGTCGGTCGGGAGTCACGGAGGGTAACCCTCTGTTCGGGAGGGAGGAGCGCGAGGCGTGAAACAATGAAGCTGGTTGACCCCGGGGTCTGCCACTGCAGGGGCTGGTCCTCCCGGCTGCCCTGGGGAGCGCGATGCTGATCAGCGTATACCCTGGTGGACGGTCCAGGAAAAAACATCCCGGATGGGAAGCGTGCGCACGGTCATGGGAGGAGGCGACCGCCGGCCCGGGCGCCGTACCCTGACTCAGTGCAGTGGGGAGCAGGGACGGCGGTGCAGGAGAAATCGCCCGGTGCGGATCTCCCTGGGTTGTCCGATAATGAATACTTATTTTAATCAATTGAATATATTATGTATTCATGCTGGAAGCGCTCATCCCCTCAAAGACCCGGGTGGAACTCCTCACGCTCTTCCTCCTCAATCCGGGGCGCGAGTTCTATATCCGCGAGATTGTGCGGACGACCGGGCGTAACATCAATGCCGTACGCCGGGAGCTCGAGAACCTCGAATCATTCGGCCTCATCGCCGGCAGGAAGAGCGGGAACCAGCTGTACTATACTGTTCGCACCGATCATTTCCTCTATGCCGACCTCCAGAAGATCGTGATCAGGACCGAGGGGATTGGAAGTGTTATCAAAGATGCACTTGCCGATCAGGACATCGCGTGCCTGTTCGTCTACGGGTCATTTGCGAAGGGGACCGCCCGCGAGAAGAGCGATATCGATCTCTTTATCACGGGTGCGGTGGATGAGGACCGGCTCATCCGGGTCATCCATGCATGTGAGCGATCCCTGGGGCGGGAGATCAACTACACGCTCATGACGCCCCGCGAACTGGGAGAGCGGAAGGAGAAGGGGGATCCGTTCATAACAAACATCATGAGGGAAGAGAAGATCATCCTCATGGGTACGTGTGATGATTGGGGATCTTGAGCGCGAAGGACTGATCAAGCGGCTCCCCGTCAATCCCAGAAAGGTGGAAGATTCACTGGATCATGCCCATCGTGACCTTGCCACCTCACGTGCGGTCCTCCCGACCGATAGCGACTGGGCATATACCATTGCCTACAATGCCGTGCTCCAGGCGGGGAGGGCGCTGATGTTCTCGAAAGGGTACCGTCCGGATGGTGCACACCAGCATAGTGCCGTCGTCAAATTTGCCGGACTCTTCCTGGATGAACAGGACGCGATAACGTTCGATCGCATGCGACGTATGCGGAACAGTTCAGTCTATGAGACAGCGGGCTCAATTCCAGCGGAACAGGCAGAAGGAGCGATCCGTTCTGCGGAAGCCCTAGTCTGCCGTATCGAAGCGTGCATCCAGAGGGGTTGAAGGGAGCGGCGACATGCACCGTGCCGGATCCCGGGTATCCCGATACATCTTCTCATTCCTCGGGATCACGGATT
>DUGL01000217.1 GCA_013331415.1 Methanoregulaceae archaeon
CGATCCGGATGGTCTCGAGCACGTCCAGGCCGGACGGGATCTTCTCGGTGACCCCGAGCGCGATCAGGTGCCCCTGCCGGGTCGAGACCTCGATGCCCGGGATGATCACGATGCGGGTCGGGATGGCGAGGGCGGCAAGGGCACCCTCCACGGTGTCGTGGTCGGTTATCGCGATAGCGTCGAGGCCGGCTGCCTCTGCTCTCCGTATGATCTCTTCAGGGGTGCTCTCCCCGTCACGCGAGAAACTGGTGTGGACGTGGAGGTCGCAGGAGAGCATGGTATCATATGACTTTTTATCTCACTGGTATTAAGGGAACCTAAAATTCTGTCAGCCCCGGACGTCCCTCACCGCAGCCAAATCTTCATATGTTTACAAACGTACGCATATGTATGCAGAACACCCCGAGCCTCCGGGTCAGCACGGAAAACCGGCGGCGGCTTGATGCCCTGAAGCGTCACCCCCGGGAGTCATACAATGATGTGATCGGCAGGTTGCTGGATCAATCGCACGATCCGCTGCCCCTGACGGCAGAGGAACTGGATGCTATCGAAGAAAGCCTCCAGGACATCCGGAACGGCCGGATGCATTCGCACGAAGAGGTTAAACGGGAGCTTGGGATAGGCTAACCCCATGTCCTATACCCTGCGCTATTCGTCGCGTGCTCTCCGTGACCTGAAAGCGCTCCCGCGGCAGGATCAGGAGCGGATTATCAGGGCACTCGAGGCTATAACGGACAATCCTTTTCCTTTCGTCCATAGCCTGGAGGGTGTTTCGCTCTCATCTCTCAGGGTAGGTGGGTACAGGGTTCTCCTCGATATCAGCAGGGAGCATATTCTGATATTCGTTCTCGGTGTCGGCCACCGGAGAAACATCTATCATCGTATCTGAATCAGGGGATCTGCTGATCCTGTGGCAGGGGTTTCAGAACAGGTATAAATCTCTCTGGGGGAATATTCTCGTTTACTATGCGTATCCTCCTCCCGACCGGCTCTGCTACCCGTGACCTGGTGACAGCGGCAGCGTCGGGGATGGATGCAGACGTTGTCGTGACCGGGGAGATCGCCTCCTTTCTCACCCCGGCACAGCTGGAAGGGCTGCTTTACCAGGGCACGTACGATCTGGTGCTCGTCTCCGGGATGTGTACCGCCTCGTTTGAGGAGGTCGAGCAGCGGACCGGGGTTCCTGTCTACCGGGGACCCCGGCATGCCGCGGACCTTGCCCTCATCCTGCCGCTCCTCGGCACGGTACCGCTCTCCCGGACCGTGCCCGCTGATGATTTCCTGGTGGCCGAGCGGCGGGAAGAGGCGATCCGGGTCCTTGCAAAGCGGGAAGAGGAGGCGGAAGGGGAGTACCTGGTCAGGGGGGTGAAGATCGGGGGGAACTCCCGGGTGAAGGTTCTCGCCGAGATCATGGACGCCCACCGGGAGCCTGATATCCGTGGCAGGGTCAGTGCATTCTTCGCGTCCGGTGCGGACATCGTGGACCTGGGGTTCGGGTTCGATGCAACACCGGATGATGTGGAACGGGTCTTCGCCGGGCTCGATGGGATCACCGGGCCGCTTGCCGTCGATACCCAGGACCCTGCCCTGATCGCTGCAGCCCTGCCGCGTGCAGACCTGGTCCTGAGCCTCCAGGAGGAGAATATCCCTGCGGCGGGGAGCCGTATTGCGGAGTGCGGAGCCGCCGCCGTTGTCGTGCCCGGGAACCGGTCCCTTGCAGAGAACATCCGGCTGGCAGAAGCGGCAGGGATCTCCTGCATCATCGCCGACCCGCTCCTTCCTCCCGTCGGGTCCGGCTTTGTCCCGGCGCTCCGGAACTTTCCCCGGACCGGCTACCCGCTCTTCTTCGGGGCCGGGAACGTGGTCGAGCTCCTCGATGCCGACTCGATCGGGGCGAATGCGCTCCTGGCCGGGATGGCAATGGAGCTCCGTGCTGCGATCATCTTCACGGCCGAGCACTCGGACAAGACCCGGGGATCGGTCCGGGAGATGCGGCGGGCAACCGAGATGATGGTGCTCGCGAGGGAGCGGCCGTACCCCAAAGATCTCGGGATAGACCTGCTCGTGCAGAAGGAGAAGCGGCTACGGCGCGAACCCCCGCTGCAGTATACTGAAGAGGTGCCGGCCGGGCCATTGCCTGGCGAGATCGTGTACGACCCGTGCGGGAACTTCCGGATCGGGATCGAGGGTGACGAGATCGTGGCGGTCATCCACGGGAGGGCCTATCGCGGGAAGTCGTGGGCAGGGGTGTTCCATGCAATCGAGGAACGAGGGGAGGTCTCGCGTCTCGATCACGCCGCCTACCTCGGCGCTGAACTGTACAAGGCAGAACTCGCCATCCGGTTCGGGCGGAGCTTCGAGCAGGACGGGCCGTTCTGATCACCCAGGGACAAGCGGGTGGCTGGCCGGAGCGCAGGGTGTTCGGAGGCGGGTGCCCTGAACGCCTGACCCGCGGTTTTACCCGGAGTGCGGGGGCCGGGCACACTCCTGAAACCCGAATCTTTGGGATTAGGTACTCGTTCTGCCCGGCTCCAGGACGGTATTGTGGCAGTTGTCCTGAGAACCGTTTCTCTGGCATGTGTCATCAGGGTTTGATTCCCGGTGATTTCATCGCGGGATGACCATGATCCGCGGTCAACCGGGTGCTGTCATCTCACCCGGGATGCCATCCTCTACCCCTGGTTTAATCTCTCCGCTCTCCCTATTCTTGGGCACGATATGCGTATCAGGGGAATACGAAGGGACCTGCTCACGCTCCTCCTGCAGCTCGGGCAGGAGCAGCACCCGAACGAGTTTGCCGGGCTCCTGCGGGAGCATGACGGGACCATCGCGGAGATCAACCTGCTGCCGGGCACCACGAGCAACGAGCAGTCGGCGAGCCTCTTTTTAGACATGATGCCACTCGACACCCACCTTGCCGGGAGTGCCCACTCCCACCCGAACGGGGTCCTCTTCCCCTCGGATGCCGACCTCGGGTTCTTCCCGCGGACGGGCCGGTACCACATCATCGTGGGGTTCCCGTACGAGGAAGGGGACTGGCGCTGCTTCCGGGCAGACGGCACCCCGGTGGCGATTGAGGTGATCGGATGAAGCGGGTCGTTGCAACGGGCACATTCGATCTCCTCCATCCCGGCCACCTCTACTACCTGGAGGAGTCCCGGAAGCTCGGGAATGAGCTCGTGGTGATCGTGGCCCGGGACGCCAACGTGAAGCACAAGCCGCGGCCGGTCATCCCCGAGGACCAGCGCCTCGCGATGGTTGCCGCCTTAAAACCGGTTGACCGGGCAGTCCTCGGGGACCTCCATGACATGTTCCAGCCGATCCGGGAGCTCAGGCCGGCCATCATCACGATCGGGTTCAACCAGCACTTCGACGAGGAGAAACTGCGGGGAGAGCTCGCGAAGCGGGACCTCCCCTGCGCTATCGTGCGGGTCGGCCAGTATCCCGGGAACTCCTGTTCGAGCACGAGCCGGATCATCCGGCGGGTGCTGGAGCGGCACGGGGAAAAATAACACACCCGGAAAGCATGCAAGGGACCCCTCTCACGATTTTTTAGTCCTGGTACCAGCCAAGTAGCGGAAACAGGGCTGTCGTCTATTTCGTCATCCTTCTCCGAATCGACCCGGGTATCCGTAACGAACTGAAGGATCTCGTCGTCCAGATGGGTGGAGTCTGGCTGGACTGGCTCTGGGCAGGGAACTCCCGGAAAAACCTATAACCTCGTACCCCTATCCTCCTCACAGGAGAAGAGCCCATGATCCCCCCCCTTGAGCCAGAACTTGAGAAACTCATTGCCCTCGCCACCGAAAAGGGTGTTCAGACCTGCCGGATCCCCGCCTCTGACATCGT
>DUGL01000097.1:0-3949 GCA_013331415.1 Methanoregulaceae archaeon
TCCAGAGCACGGTCCTGACCTGCCCGGACCGGTTGAGGATCGGGATCTCCACCACGTCCCACCGTTCGCCTTCTTTGGCTGCCCGGATCATGTCCATCGAGTTCTCACGGCTCTCTTCCGGGAAGAGGACCTCGAGGCTGCTGCCGACCGCTTCATCAACCGGGATACCGGTCAGCTCTTCGAACGCATGGTTGAAGCGGGTAATCCGGAAGTCCGGGTTCCAGACAATGATCGGGGCATTCGCATGGTCAATCAGGTTCTCGAGGTACTCTTTCGTAGTGCGGAGGTTCTTCTCTGTCAGCACACGGTCGGTGATATCGAGGAACGATCCCATCGTGGCAACGGGAGTGCCGGCGGAATCAAGGATCCTGTTTGCTAATACCTGGATTGTGAGCAGGGACCCGTCACGGCGCTTTGCCCTCACCTCCCCTGACCAGCCCCCGGCATCATGGAGAGTAGGAATGATACTTGCTGCCTGGTCCGGCCCACTCCAGATATCCATCGCATTCCTGCCCAGTAGATCTGTTTCGTGCTCGTACCCGAAAATCCTGAGAAACGCAGGGTTGACATAGGTAATGACCCCGGAGGTGTTGGTAAAGGCGATCGCGTTGAGGGATGATTCGATGGCAAAATCCTTCAGTCGGAGGGCTTCCTCAGCCTCTCTCCGCTTGGTGATATCGACAAGGGAAACCATCAAAGCAACCGTGTCGCCATCGGGATCGAGAATGCGGTTCGCCAGTACCTGGACAATCACCGGGCTCCCATCCTTTTTTACCGCTTCCACCTCCCCCGACCAGCTCCCGTGTTCCAGGAGCGCATCTATGACCTCGCCGGCCTGGGCGGGCTCACGGATAAAGGATGCAGCTGATCGTCCCAGGACATCCGCAGGTTTTTCGTACTCCCCGATCCTGAGAAAAGCCGGATTGACATAGGTCAGGATGCCTGAAGTATCGGCAAGAGCGATGGCATTGATGGACGATTCGATGGCAAAATCCTTCAGCCGCAGTTCCTGCACGGTACGTTTCCGGTGCAGGATCTCCCACATCTGGTTGCCGAGCACGAGGAGCATGTCTGCGTCCTCGTCCGTATACGGTTCGCCTTTGTTTGCCACCGCGAGGACGGCAACGATTCTGATCCCTTCAAATATCGGGATACCAAGGTACCGCATGATCGGGACATGGCCTTCCGGGCACCCGTGTTTTGCCGGGTGCGGGGAGGAATAATCGTTGATGATCACGGGCGCACGGTTCCGGACACACTCGCCCCAGATGCCCGCCCCCGCAATAGGGAAGTGGATGGTCTTCTCGATCAGGGTGCAGTCTGCCATGGCGTCCGGTGACCATGCATGGATGGTCATGGCCGATTCATCCTCGCTCATCAGCCCGATAAAGGAGTACCGGCTCGCGGTGATCGCAAGGCTGGTGTTCATCACATACTCGAGAAGCGCCTTTTCAGGCGCGCCGATCATCTGGTGGAGGGCAAGGAGTGCCCGCACGCGGGTTGCATGGAGGCGTTCTCTCTCTTCCGCCTGTTTCCGGTCCGTGACATCCAGGATGATGCCGTCGAGAGAGATGAGCGTCCCGTGGAGGTCAATGACCCCCTGGCCCTGCTCCTGCACAGAGACAGTCCTGCCGTCAGCATGGAGCAGGCGGTATTCAGCCACGTAACGTTCCTTCGCGGAAACGCCGGCCTGGATAGCAGCTGCCCTCTTCTCCCGGTCGTCGGGATGGATAACGCTGTCAAACGATCGTTTTGCATTCCCCGTGAAATCCGATGCCGGGTACCCGGTCAGGGGCAACACCGCATCGCTGATAAATGACATCGTTGTACCATCCTCCGGTGCACACCGGTAGGTGACTTCCGGGATATTGGCTATCAGGGTCCGGTATTTATTCTCGCTCTCCTTGAGCGCCCGCTCTGTCCGTTCCCTGGCAAGAGCGAGGAACGTGATAACTCCGGCAATCAGGATGAAGAGGGCTACCCGTATGAGTGCCTGCTGGAGGAGGGACGGATCGCGGGTAAATGTTGCAAACAGGACCAGGTACACACCTGCAAGGAGCGCCGAAAAGAGAAACCCCTGCCTGCGGAAGAAGACGCAGGCGATGATGATCGGGATGTAGTAGAGGTTCTGGAAAATGATGAACCAGCCCGCCATGAGGGAAACAATGCTGACCGTGATGCAGAGGAGGGAAGTTCCAATCACGGCAAGAAGCGGGAGCAGGGAATATCCTGCCGTTAATGTCTCTGTTACTCTGGTATCACTCATGTTCTCACATTGCTCTGAAGGGGGAGACTCTGCTTCAGGGGATGCATGTTTACCATTGCAGAGAAATTTCATAAAGGTCGTGTATTCTGGTATATAATTGTCCCCTCTATAGCACCCCCCGATCTCAGGTAACGGGCGATCTTCACCCGGTCAGAACTGCCGATTATTCCGGAAAATAATGACCTCCGGATATTGCAGGCACCGGGGTGGTTGAGAGCAACGATCCTCGTCTGCATATACTGACTGAAATTTTCGGCCAGGGTGATCCCTGTGTAATCCGGGTTGAGGGTTCCTGCAGGAAAATGAAACGATACGCCCCAAGACCAGTTCACTCACTGCCCATGAGAGTCCCTGGAAGTATCTCTCAGCAAGAAAAATTGCATGAATACAGGTATAACAAAGGCAATAGGTGGATGAGTGGCCTGGTTCCAGCCGCTGACGGTACTGCAGGAACCACCTTCCCTTCTTCTCAGACCCCGCAGTTACTTTCTCAGAACAGGGTCGCTTCAGAGTGGACAACCACGCGGTCACTCGTGATCGAGAATGGCTTGATCTCGCGGGAGTGCGAGGAACGGCGCATCTTCACCACTTCGAGGGCAAGGTGTGCCTCGGGAGAGGTCTCCGGCCGGATATACCGCAGGATGATCACCGTGTCGGCGAGGTACTCGATGATGCCATACTTGCTCGCGTAGGGATGATTCACATCCATCTCGCTCGTCATCAGGAGGGTACAGGGTTCATCCCGCATCCCCTCGATAAAGGAGAACATCTCCTTTCTCCTGACCGCCTCGTTCTCAAAGAGCCCCTCGAAGAGTGAGATCGGATCGATCACGACACGACTGGCACCGATGCTCCGGATGAGGGACGGGAGCTCGCTCTTGATGCTGCTTATCGCGAGCTTGAAATCCGTGGGGTCAAGCCGGATCATGAAGAAGGATGTGTCCTTGTAGGCACTGAGATCCCATCCTTTCTGCTCAATCGCGGCGAGGAGGGACTCCTCCCGCTCCTCGAGGCTGATGTAGATGACCTTCTCGCCACGGACCAGGCCGTCATGGACGAACTGGAGGGCAAATGTCGTCTTTCCCGTGCCGTACGTGCCAATCAGTACCCCAATGCTCCCTGCGAGCAGCCCCCCGGAAAGCATCCCGTCAAGGCCATCGATTCCCATCCTGACCCGGTGATCCGTCATACGACCACCCGGATATTCCTGACCTCAAAACCGTTTGCTGCCGAGAGCGTGACCGCAAATTTGACCAGGTCGCGCTCTTCGAGGTATGGCATGACCCCGAGGAACTTTGCAAAGAACATGATGCGCTGCCTGCGCTGGCCACCCACATCCTCCCACCGGAACTGCATCACCGCATCCGCGCAGTCGGTGATCTCGATCTCGCGGGCCCGCTCAAGGATCCCGGTCGAGAGGAGGAGGTAGATCGTTGTCCGCCACCGTTTCGATACCCGCTGGAGGCCACGCAGGAACGCGATGAAGGAGTGCCAGTCAGCATCGTCGGAATAGGCGGTGGCGACATCCGTGAGCGAATCGACAACCACCAGCCCGTCGGGCTTGCAGGAGCCGAGCGTATGTGCGAGGTCCGCCAGGAGGTTCCCGCTCTCCCGCCGATGTTTCTTCTGCATCCGGGAGATGATATCGCCATCCCCGTACCATTCCGGAGGGACAATGCTGGC
>DUGL01000097.1:4051-4613 GCA_013331415.1 Methanoregulaceae archaeon
ATCGGTTCCCCCTCGTTTCTTCAGGGCGACGAGGGAGATGAGCGAACTGTACACAAATTCTGTGTTCCCTGCCCCGACATCCCCCAGGAGGAGCACCACAGAACCCGGTGGGATCCCGCCGTCCAGCACCGGGTCCAGTGAGGGGATCCCGGTCGGCATCCGCACACGGAGTGTATCCTGCATGATCAGGAATACAGTCTGCGTGCAACGGTACTAAAGGCTTGTGCATTATTCTATCCCTGATAGGCCTGATTATAGGGTGAGGGGCTGGTCTCATACCGGAGCGGCAGAAACTTCGGTGAGACGATTCGCTCATCCCAGGATGAGACCTGATCGAAACGATCATGGTATTTACCGTTTGTTTTCATTCACTCTCTCTCCAGAGACCCGGCCCGTCCCTGCGAAACGGAAAGTGCGGTAAGACCCCCGCATATCCCCTCATCTCTCTTCACGAAAACCAATGAACCCGGGAGGGATCTCCAACCGGTCAAATCCTGATCGAAAGAAGAAGACTTCAGGGGCTGATCGGAATACCGGGTATCGATCGGGGGATGATGTCAAT
>DUGL01000201.1 GCA_013331415.1 Methanoregulaceae archaeon
TTATGGGGGGGCCTGCTGCCTCTCCCGTCAATGGATCTCCGTATGGCTCCTGCCATCACCCCTAACGGAAGCCGGTGGGTGTGCTGTCGACGACCGGAATGACCCGATCACGCCTTATGGAGCAGGGTGCCAGGCCCCGGCAGGTGTCCGGGGGGTTCATACCCCCGGGGGTTCACGTATCTTTCAAGGCCGGGAATGAGAACAATCAGGCCGGCCTGCTGTCACCATCGAACGTGAAAGAAAAGGTTGCTCCTTTTCCTGGTTCACCCTTGGCCCAGATGCTCCCGCCATGGCGCCGGATGATACGGGCCACTATCGCGAGGCCGATACCCTCCCCTTCGTAACCTTCCGTGGTGTGCAGTTGCTGGAACGGTTCAAAGAGGCGCCCTGCATACCGCATATCAAAGCCGACCCCGTTGTCCCGGACAAAGTAGGTTGTCCCGGCATCCTTGGCGATCGCCCCGATCACGATCCGGGGCTCCGGGGTATCCCGGGTGAATTTCGCCGCGTTCCCGATCAGGTTCCGGTAGACCTGCCGGAGCATGACCGGATCGGCAGAGCAGTGAGGGAGATCCCCGATCGCGACATCTATTGTCCGTTCAGGGAACTGCTCCCGGAGCTCGGCAATGACCTCCCGGACCAGCGGTCCGGGATCGACCCGTTCGCGGTTCAGCTCCTGCCTGCCGATGCGGGAGAGGGTGAGGAGCCCGGTTATCAGGCTGTCCATCTGCCCGGCATTTTTCCGGAGCGCCGCGAGGTAGTGCTGCTCCTTCTCGTCCAGCCGCGACCCGGCCGTCTTCGCGAGGATGTACGAGAACCCGTCAATTGCCCGGAGCGGTGCCCGGAGGTCATGGGAGACCGAGTAGGTGAACGCTTCCATCTCCTGTGTCGCCTCCTCGAGTGCAGCGGTCCGGTCCGCAACCCGGCGTTCCAGGTCGGTGTTCAGATGGCGTATCTCATCCTCGATCTGTTTCATCCGGGAGATATCGATGATGGTTCCCCTGATGCCGGCCGGGACCCCGTCCTGGATTATTGCCGAGGTGTAGACCATCAGGGGAATGGTGCTGCCATCTCTCTTCAACCCGGTATACTCGGTGCCTTGTGACTTCTCTCCCTGGCAGATAGCCCGGAACATGGCCTTCGCCCGCAGGCGGTCTCCGGGAACGAGCACATCGGTGATACTGATGCCCCGCTCCAGGTCGCGGGGGGTATAGCCGAAGACATCGAATGCCGTGGTGTTGGCAAATGTCACCCTGCCGAAGGGATCGGTCTCGAAGACCCCGAGGGGGAGGAGCTGCACCAGGTCAATGAAGCGCGCCTCTCCCGCCTCGCACTGCCGGATGTGATCCTTCAACCGTTCGACCATGATCCGGATGCTCTCTGCAAGCGTGGAGAACTCGTAGCCGGGGACCGGGTGGACCGGGTGGTCGAGATCCCCGCCGGCAATTGCATCGACGTCCTCCATCAGCTGTTCGATTGGCCGGGAGATCTTCCGCGAGACCACGATGGCGATGAGAGCTCCGGATGACAGCAGCAACAGGCCGGCAAGTGCATGGAGTAGCCGAAGCCGGTTCATCTCAGTCGCAAGCAGGTCGTCATTGTAGGTCAGCTTGGCAAAAATGCTCATGTCAGCTGCATAATCCGGGTCCCTGAGGTCAATGACTTCCCAGAAGATGGTTCTCCCGAGATCCGGTCTGTTGATCTCCTGGCTGGTCCGGTTCTCCCAGAGGATGTAATCGAGCATGGCACGGTCTTCCACGGTCGGTTTATACGAGGAATTCCCGATCACCCGCTTCTGTTTCTGGAACAGGATGACCTCCTCGAGATACGGGTTGAACTCCCTGACCTCATCGATGATGTCTCTATACCTGATCTGCTGGCGCTCTCCACTGAATTGCTCTGCATGGAGCCCGAGTTCGAGGATGTAGCGGTTATCGGGTGTCGGCATGTAGCTGTACTTCGTGAGTGTTCCCGTGGTCCAGTCCCTGACAACCCGGTCCGGGTAGAACCCGGAAGTGTTCCGGATGCCGTGAAGGTACGTGCAGAAGTCAGGGTAGATGACCGCGAAGTCAAGGCCAACATCGGCAGGCACGGTTGAGTACTCGATGATGCAGCGGTCATTGATCACGTAGATATCAAGGCCCCCGATATCTGCTTTCAGGGCCTCGAGGTCCATGTGGGAGGGATCCCCGCCGGTCCGGTTGTACTCCGCCATCACGACCGGGAATGCTTTCTGCATTTCGTTATTGTAGGCAGTATCATAGAGCTTGAGCCCGGCATCGATCAGCTCGAACGAGCGGTCAATATACGACTCGGTCATGACCCTGAGCCGGTCAGCGTTCTCCTGGAGGTTATTCCCGGAATTCTCGTAGTTTACATAGATACCGGCAAGGACAATCACGATGATGGTGAAGAACAGGATACCCATAAGGAGGTACGAGAACGGCAGCTTCCCTCCACGGTCTCGCATCCGTCAGCTCCCTCCGTCCTCTGGATCCGCCAGGCATCGCGATCCGGCGGTGTGTACTGGCTGGTGGACGTATGTGACCTTATTAGTTTCCCTGGTCATTCTTCCGTGCTCCCGTGAATCTCCCGGACCTATTCTCTTTCAGGAACCCCCCGGGAGGAGATGCAGGGCCGCCCCTGGTACCCGCGAGGGTGGTTCGGAATAACCGGTCGTGACAGGGGAGATCCCTGGCAGATCAGGGGAAGGGAATCCCCGTTTATGTGCACCCGGAGCCCCGACCTGGAATCCTGCACCTGGTGGTCCCGGTCTCCATCCTGCCGGGGAATCAGGGTTCGCGGCCACCGCAATCATGATCCCCCCTCCTGCCCGGACTGTGCAGGTCGGGGCTGACCCAATGCTGGATATCCCTGCCGGGCAGCCTCCCGTGCTCCCTCTCCTTTCCTGCTGTTGTGCCGGACATGAACGTATATGGCCCATGAGATGACTATTCACGTACACGAAGGTGGTTCCTGTGAAGATACCGCTGATCAGTATCGGTATTGTCGTCGTTCTCCTTCTCGTCATTATCCTGCTTGGTGCCGGGACTGGGGAAGCACCCCCCGATTACCAGGAAGTGAAGAAACAGCACGAGGATTCGCTCGTTGCAATGGAAGGGGTCACCGGGGTGTGCACATACCCGGACACCCACGAGATCGTGGTGATGATCGAGGATGAGCACATGGCCGCGACCATACCTCAGACCATTGATGGCTACCCGGTCACCGTGGTCGTGACCGGGAAGCTGACTGCTCATGTCGCTGCTGCTCCCCTGGCTCCGGCTGCCATACCCTTGCCGGATTCTGATTCCCTGCCCTTTGCAACAACCACTGAACCGGCCCGGCACCTGGACCCGGCCGGGCTTAATGCCTATGCTGCATCGATCACGCCAACCGGGATCGCCCGCCCGCTCATCGGCGGAATAAGTGTCGGGAACGCCGGTTTTCCCGGATCGGCGGGAACGCTCGGGCTGGTGGTCACCGGAGCTGAAGGGGACGGCCTGTATGGGCTCGGCTGTGACCATGTCCTGGCGCTCGGCAGGGACGGGATGGTTGTCCCGCCAGGGACGCCGGTACTGCAGCCTGCCGGTTCCCGGGCCCCCGCTGAACGGAGCCGTATCGGGAACCTCACCCACTTCACCGCGATCGCGTTCTCCCGCTCCGGGGTCAACTATGCCGATGCCGCGATCACCCGCCTCGAGGTGGACGGCCTGCCGGGGCTGGTCCTCGACGCGGCAAACGGCACATTCTACACGCTGAACGGGACAACGACGGTAACGCGGGGCGATACCGTGCGAAAGAGCGGGATCACCACCGGGGTCACGACCGGCCAGGTGATCGCAACCGATGCGATCGTCCGGGTATTTTTCACCGATGACCAGTGGGCGGTCTTCCGCGACCAGGTCCTGACCGGCAACATCGGGTCGGCCGGCGACAGCGGTTCCGCGGTCGACCGGGACGGGAGATTTGTCGGCCTCTACTTTGCCGGGTCAGATACGGCAGGCGTGATCTGCAAGGCTGAGCACATCCTCGGTCCCCTGGGCGTGACCATCTGAGGCAGTCCGGCACGTCCCCGGAGGGGTCCCGGGAGAAAACGAGCGAGGGGATGAGAGACCGCCAGTCGATCCCTCATCCCGTGAGCAGGGGATCTTCCCGGTGAAGGCCGGGGTTCCCTGGATGCCTGAAGAGAAGATTCGCCTGCAGGGTAGGGGGGGCCTGGTTCTTGTCGCACTACCGGGCTCTCTTTGCCTCGATCCACCGCTTGACCTTCCCGCACCGCGTGCAGGTCTGTTTCCACTCGATAACGTTTGAGGAATACTCGTTGTACCCGCGTTTCTTTCCCCATGCATGCAGGCCGAGGGAGCAGAGGATCCGTCCGGGCATAGTGGGGGGTTTTGGCGGGAGAGAGGATAAAGGGATGCGGGTGCGAGGATCCTTGTGCATTCTCACCGGTCACCGTGCAGGTTGGCTCATCCGGTCATGACACCCCTCCCGACCCCTGGTGCGTGGAAGAGGTGCCAGGCACCGGGAGCGTCCCGGCATCGGTCTGCCTGCCGGCAGGGAACGAGCGGCCCGGGAATTCCGGAATCAGGGAATGAATATAAAAATCTGGGAGTATTTTATTAGTCGGGTATACGATACGTATCACCAGGGCCAGCGGGGAAAAACCTATGGGTCTGCTCTATGGATGGTTCTGGAAGAAGCCAAAGGATGTGAACCTGGAACAGGCGGAAGCGCTCCTGGCCCGGGGGAACTACCGGCGTGCGCTCCCCCTCTTCCAGCGTGCCCTGGAGGATGGCGACGAAGTGCCGGTGTTATACGGGATTGCCCGCTGCCTTGAGCACCTGGACCAGTACGAGCAGGCCGGAAAATATTACCAGCGGGTACTGGCATCTGACCCGCGGAACACGGATGCCCTTGCCGGTATGGCGACCTCGCTTGAGAAGGTGGGTAACTACCGGGAAGCCGTCAGGTTCTACGAGAAAGCGATCCTTCACGATCCCCATGACCCCGGGATCCGGGTCCGGATTGGGAGGTGCCTGATTGCCCTCGGGGCATACGGGAAAGCACTGCAGTACCTGGATGATGCGCTCGTTTTAAACACCATCTTTGCCGATGCCTGGATGGCGAAGGGTGATGCGCTCTACCGGCTGAAACGGTACGAAGAGGCCGCGTTATCCTACCGGAAAGTGCTCGAGCTCGACCCCCGGAACCCTGGCATCCGGACCTCGTTTGCGGTCTGCCTGAGCCGGCTCGGCCAGTTCGACCAGGCGCTCGCAATGTTTGACCGGGCACTCACCCTCAATGCCCGGGATGCCCGGGCCTGGTTTGAGAAGGGGATCTGCCTCGCGAGCTGGCGGCGGTGCAAGGAGGCGATCGATGCCTTTGACCAGCTCCTCGCTCTCGATCCCGGCTGTGGGATGGCCTACTACGAGAAAGGGTACTGCCTGGAGGTTCTCGGTGACGAAGAACAGGCAGCAGCCTGTTTCCGGCAGGCGCGGCTCAAAGGGTATGGTGCGTTCCGGACCCGGGTCCGGTACCACTTCATCGACGGGTACTCATTCTACTAGTGCCGGTTACCTGTCGCCTCAGCCGGGCTGGGAACGGTATGGCCGGGGGTCTCACCGCCTCCATCCTCTCCTGGTGCCGGGAACCCCGGAGGTCATTGTATCGGAGGGATGTCCTGTCCGTCATCCGAAAGCCTCCACCCCCCTCTCTCCACGCCCGCGCCGGAACGGTCCGGGAGGGAGCGTGACGCCCGGGACAAGGGGGTGGAGAGCATCATCTCCTGTGGCTGTCCGGAACCGGTCACCGGCACTGGTGCAGGCCCGGGCGTCCTGCAGTCTCAGGAATGCCTACGAAATCATTCTGCGATGGGCTGCCCGGACCGGAGCCCGGGAAACGGCGGTGATCCGGTGCCATCGTACCAGTCTCTGTGGTCTCACCCTCCCCGTATCCCGGACCGGATGGTCATCATTTTTCCGTGGAAAGAATGAATACCTGTCCATGATCAGGGCATGTCTCCTCATTCTTGTGTGTGTGCTCAGCGCTGCCGGGTGCGTCACCGAACACCCGGATCCCGTCAAACATCCGGATCTCCTCCTGATCACCCCTGCTGAACCATTCCCCCTTTTCGTTGACCAGGGGCAGTACCGTGCGATCCTGGAAGGGGAGAACCTGTCTGTTCCGGCCAGGTACAGCCTCGGGCTGGTGACCATTCCCCCCGGGAAGGCGACGCCTCCCCACCGCCTCCTCGGGACCACGGAGATGATCGCGGTCCTTGCAGGAGAGGCTGCGGTCCGGTGCGATAACGAGACGGTGATCGCCCCGCCGGGATCGGTCGTCCTCCTGCCTGCTGATGTGCTCCAGTCGATTGCAGCACGCGGGAACGATGACCTCGTCTACCTCTCGGTCATCCAGCCGCCGTATACCGCTGCGATCGATATCAGGGAGGGCGACCCTGCCCTGTACACGATAGTGAGCGACCACGTGCCGGTGCTCGTCACCAGCCCGGGTGAGGGGATCATCTGGGACTACGAGACCGGGACACGGATCATCACCCTCCTGAACCCGGTCCTGATGCCGGAATTGGATCTGCCGGTGAGCTACAGTATTGCGTACGCAGAGATCCTTCCGGGCGGGTACATCGCAGAGAACCAATTGATCGGATCTTCCGAGCTGATATACGTGGTAACCGGTGAAATCGGGATCAGCACCCCCGGGGGAACCGTGATCACGGTCCCTGCCGGGAGCGCCGGGTACATCCCGCCGGACCAAGTGAAGGGGTACCGGAATACTGCCGGCACCCTGTCAACGATGCTGACGCTTGTGGATCCGGCATGGACCCCGGAGATGACCGTGATGGCGGGCAGCTGAAGCCCTGGTTCCCACAAACGGGCAGCCGATATCCGGTCTCGCCACTCTGGCCTGGCACTTCTGTAGGAGGAGTCCGGGACTGGGGTGTCCCGAAGTGACAGGGAGGCCGGCGCCCATGACCGGGAGTGATAAATCGGATTCCGGCTGTCCGAAATCACGGGGCTGCATCCCCGTGATGAATCCCGTGTGGTGAGCTGCCCCGGGTGGTTCTCCCTTCTCTCCCTTTCCTGCGTGGCAGCCTGTCCCTGCCGCAGGAAGGGAGGACAGCGTGGCATGCATACCCCGCGAAGGTGTGAGAATCCCCGTGGAGACCGGGGGGGACTCCGGTTACCGGTCATATCGGTCATGCGGGGCCCTGACCCTGCATCCCTTGCACCTTCGCTCGTGATCTGGCGGTCATCCCGACTCCCTTCACCCGGTTATGCTGGATCCGGCTGCAATGCAGTCTGTCGCTCCCTGGATGCATGAGCGCGAAACAACCCGGTGCTGGCGGGGATCAGAACCGTATCACAGGAGCATCGTCAGCGATCCGGAAGAACCGCTACCTCCAGTTGACCGGCTTCGCGTAACGATCGATGAGGAAGACGAGCAGGATGCCGGTTGCAAGGATTGTGCCGATCACCTCGGGGATCACCTGGTGTGCCGTGGCGAGATAGGTCGGGATGAATGCAGCCTGGAGCGTTACGGTTGCATAGATGAACTGGTGGAGCGGCAGGAGGAGCACGTAGTAGTAGACCGGAATCGTGAGCGTCCAGCAGAGGATCCGGATCACTTTGCCGTTCGGGCGGTCCCGGGTCCTGACCCAGAGGACTGCGTACCAGAGTCCCCAGAGAAAGCCGGCCAGCATATGGGAGGGAACGTTTCGTTCCGGTGCATACACGATACCCTGGAGGAACCCGATGATCAGGCCACCGATGGGACCGGTCAGTGCCGACCCCAGGGTGACAAAGATCTCGCTTGGCTCCAGGTAGAGTCCTCCCCCGACCGGCAGGTAGACATCCAGCAGGAACAGCCCGGCAGCGACCGCTCCGAAGATGAGTGCCAGGACCAGTGACCCGGGTGTCACCCTGAGGCTGTGCCGGAATATTTCCTGCAGATCCATGTTCCGGACCATGGTGGGTGCGATTCCCTGATAAAATGATACAATGCCAGAGGTACGCAGGGCAGGCACCTCCTGCCGTGCGTGGCGGAGAGAGAAGATGGTGCGGGGCCAGGTCTGGCCATTGGTGAGAACGGGAGGGAAATCCTGATACCTGCTCGCGAAGATGTATCCGTATCCATCCCCTGGCAGACCTTGAACCCTGGTTCTCCCGCTACAATTCCTGGTCATACAGCAGGCACCGCATCTGGAACCTCTGCCGGCGGCAGTACTACTACCAGTACATCGGTGTGGCGATCAGGGGTCCCGCAGAGCCTGACGCCTTCAGGCTGAAGCGGCTGAAGGCTCTCCGGTCAAAGTATGCCCTGCAGGGGCTGCTGATCCACGAGGTGATTGAGAACCAGATCGGGCAGTACCAGGCCGGGAAGGCTCCCGACGAGGAGGAGGCGAAAGCCCGGTTTGCCCGGCGGATCGGGCAGTACCGGGAGACTGCCCGCGAGATGGTGACCGAGTTCTATCATGGCCACCCGGAAGATGCGGCATTCTTTGACCGGATGAGGGATGAGGGCCTCGCGAAGATCAGCCGGTTCTTTGCCATGATCTGGCCGCACCTGCAGGATCTCATGTACCTGAAGCACGAGGAGTTTGACAGCTTCATGCTCAACAATGTGCCGTTACGGTAAAAGTCGACTATGTGAGCAGGGCCGGAGACGGCACCATCGTCCTCACCGACTGGAAGACCGGTGAGGACCGGGACGAGTACGAGAGTGACCTCCAGATGGGGATCTACGTGCTCTGGGCGATGCAGTACTATGGGAGCGACCCGGAAGGGATCCGGAGCGGGCTTGCCTCGCTCCTGACCGGGACGATGCGGTCGTACAGCTTCTCGTACGAAGATCTCTGGAGGATCAAGCAGACGATCCTCGATGATTTCACGGCAATGAACGCGAGTTCTGCAATCGGGGCGTATCCCGCCTCGCCGGCTCCCGGGAAGTGCATGAGCTGCCCGTTTGCGACCGTCTGCCCTGAGTCCCGGAGGGGGGAGTACGTGGCGGGGAAGGTCTGATCCGTCCCTGGTCGGGGCCAGACCGCTCTCCAGGGAGTGGATCGCGTGTCCCGGGGAGAAACCATGGAAACGGGCTGGCAGGTGACCGGCGACCGGATCGTGTGCCTGCTCCCCTGGGATTATCTGTCAGTTGTCAGGCACCTGTTCAGACATACCTGCCCGGGTATTATGCCCGCCGCTACAGTGAGCGGGTGGGATCGATCCCCTGCGGTGTGTCCACTCCGGATCGGGTATCCAGGTATGCCCGGGAGGAGCATACAGCGGCAGACTCGGGAGCATGACCCTGGAGGGCAGGTGTCCTCCCCATCACCCTCCTGCAATCGTCCCGTGCCCGTGCCCTGGCGATCTGCGACCATCTGGAGGTTTCGCATTCTCAATGGAGAATTCCTGATCTCAGGGAAGTCAGCGGATCTCTGGTGATTGCGGATTCCTGCGGGGCCGGGAGAATGCCTGCTGCTTTGATTGGGAGAGATAATGAGAAAGGGAGGGGATTGTCCCTTCAGTAATTCTCGCAGAAGAGCTCGAAGTAGGCCCGGGGGTGGTCGCAGACCGGGCATTTGTCCGGGGCGTCCTTCCCCTCGAGAACCGCTCCGCAGTTCCGGCAGTACCAGAGTGCCGGGGTGCCCCGGGAGAAGACGGTGCCCTTCGTCACCGCTGCGAGCAGCTTCCGGTAGCGCTGCTCGTGGTGCGCTTCGACCGTTGCCACCTGCCGGAAGAGGGCTGCGATCCCGGTAAATCCTTCACGTTCTGCGATGCCGGCAAAGTCCGGGTAGAGCGTGTCCCACTCGTGCTTCTCACCCTCGGCAGCGGCCAGCAGGTTCTCTTTTGTCGTGCCGATCATGCCGGCCGGGTATGCCGCGGTGATCTCGGCAGTACCTCCTCTGAGCTGCTTGAAGAAGAGCTTGCCGTGCTCCTTCTCCTCATCCGCAGTCTTCTGGAAGAGTGCGGATATCTGCTCGTATCCCTCCTTCTTGGCAACGCTTGCAAAGAACGTGTACCGGTTTCGGGCCTGCGACTCGCCGGCAAATGCGGCGAGCAGGCATTTTTCTGTCTTACTTCCTTTGAACTCCATAGGGATCTCCGGCAGATTATTTCTCCCGATCAACGATATACACTGCTGTCAGAGCAGCCAGGACTGGTGGAACGGGCAGCGGGGTCCGGAGATCACGGGGGAGCCCGGGATCAATTACCGGGTGCAATGACTGTTCGACCCCGGGTTCAGGAATCTCAATCCCTTCATGGTCGGGCCGCTCACCCATCCTGTCGAAACCGCGGGTGCAGACCGGTGGTCGCGGTTCATGTATGGCCCCAACCATCACCCCGCTCCCGTCCTCCCCCGTGACCTGCCAGGAGCTGGATTCGTGAAGCCCCCTGGTGATGCCCACTACCCCCCGCAGCACGACTCCCGGACGCCGGCCCGGTGCACCGGTGAGCGTTGGGGACTCTGCAGCGGCGTGAATGCACGACCCGGGCAGGCATGCCTCCGGCCGGATCCCATACCCGTCCGGCCACCCGTTCCTGATAAGGTAGGTATTTCAGTGATAGCCGTCCAACTGGGAGTATCAGCCATATGACGCAGGAGGGGGGCACTCTTCGATCAGGACTGGACGGCATGATCACGGTTCTGTACGTGGACGATGAACCCGCTCTGCTGGAGATCGGGAAACGCTTCCTTGAGAGAACCGGTCATCTCGTTGTTGATACACTCCCCTCTGCCCATGAAGCGCTCAGGGTTATCGGGGAGAAGCAGTATGATGCCATCGTCTCCGACTACCTGATGCCGGGGATGAACGGGATCGAGTTCCTCGCGGAGATCCGTGCTTGGGGAAATACCATACCGTTCATCATCTTCACCGGCAGGGGCCGCGAGGACGTCATCATCGAGGCGATCAACACCGGTGTGAATTTTTACCTCCAGAAGGGCGGGGACCCCTCATCCCAGTTTGCCGAGCTCGAGCACAAGATCGTGCAGGCGGTCCAGCAGAGGAGGGCAGAGACGCGTATCCGTGACTACGAGCGCCGTGAGGCAGATATCCTGAACTTCCTGCCGGATGCAACCTTTGCAATTGACATGAACGGGGTGGTCATCGCATGGAACCGTGCCATGGAAGAGATGACGGGAGTTCCCGCCGAAACCATGCTGGGGAAGGGGGACTACGAGTACGCGCTCCCGTTCTACGGGAAACGACGACCGATCCTGATCGACCTGATCTTCTCGGACCCCGGGGAGATCAGGACGAAGTACGCGGGAATTGTCAGGGATGGTACCACGCTCGCTGCAGAGACATCGCTGCCTTACCTGCGGGGAGAGCAGCGGACGCTCTGGGGGAAAGCGAGCCTCCTCTTCAACCAGAGCGGCACGGTCATCGGGGCAATCGAGGTGATCCGGGACCTGACCGGGCGCAAGCAGGTTGAAGAAACCCTCCGGGCGAGCGAGTCACGCCTCCGGTACATGCTCGGATTCTCCGGGATGGCAGAGCGGCGGGAGCATGAGCTCCTCGCGTATGCCATCGAGGGAGCCGGGGTGGTAACTGGGAGTCCGCTCGGGTACCTCGCGTTCGTGAACGACGAGGAGACCGAACTCAGGATGTACGCGTGGTCGATGGCCGCCATGGAGGAGTGCTCGTTGCAGGAGAAACCTCTCATCTACCCGCTCGGGAAGACCGGTCTCTGGGGTGAGGCGGTCCGGCAGAGGCGCCCCATCCTCACGAACGATTATGGTGCCCCGAACCCGGGAAAGAAGGGATACCCGGACGGGCACCCGCCCATCATCCGGCACATGAACATCCCGGTCTTTGACGGCGACCGCATCGTGCTCGTGGCCGGGGTTGGAAACAAGCCTGCCGATTACACGGATAATGACGTCAGGCAGCTCACACTCCTGATGCAGGGCCTCTGGCAGGTGTTGAAACGGCGGAGGGCAGAGGACGAGCTCCGTGCTGCGAACGAGCAGCTCACGGCATCCGATGAGGAACTGCGCAGCCAGCTCGACGAGGTGGCACGAGCCCAGGAAGAGCGGGCCAGGACCGAGCAGAACTTCCGCCTGCTCGTCGAGAACGCTCCCGATGCCATCTACATCCAGACAGGGGGGCGCTTCGTGTACCTCAACCAGGCTGCGCTTCGGCTGCTCGGCACATCCTCTGCCGGAGATCTGCTCGGGGGCGATATCTACGACCGCATCCACTCCTCGTTCCATGAAGTCGTACGGGAGCGGGTCAGGACGCTGACGGTCGATGCCGACCCGGTCCCGCCGCTCGAGGAGGTGTACGTGAAACTGGACGGGTCTCCGGTTGATGTTGAGGTGACTGCCGTGCCAGTCATGTACGAGGGCGAGGGGGGCGTCCTCGTGATGCTCCGCGATATCACGGGGCGAAAATGGGCAGAGCGGGCGCTCCGGGAGAGCGAATCCAAGTACCGTGAACTTGCCGAGATGCTCCCCCAGATCGTCTTTGAGATGGACAGGGACCAGACGCTCACCTTCGTGAACCGCCAGGCGTTTCCGCTTCTCGGGTACACGGAAGAGGACATGACCTCGGACTTCAATGCGCTCACCGTCATCCATCCATCCCACCAGGCTCGTGCCCGGGAGAACCTGCGGAAGTCGGTCACCGGGGAGCCGTTCGAGCACCTCGAGTATACCCTCGTCCGGAATGACGGGAGCACGTTCCCTGCATTCGTCTACGTGGCCCCGGTCTTCCAGGGCAGGGATCTCGCCGGGTTCCGCGGCATCATCGTGGATATCACCGAACGGAAAGCGGCCCTCGATGCACTCCGGGGGAGCGAGGCGACCCTCGAGAGCATCTTCCGGGCAGCACCGGTCGGGATCGGCCTCGTCAGGGACCGGGTCATCGTAAGGGTCAACGACCGGATCACGGAGATGACCGGGTATGCCCCGGAAGATCTGGTGGGGAAGAGCGCACGGATCCTGTACCCGGACGATGAGGAGTTCGCGCTCGTGGGCAGGGAGAAGTACGACCAGATCAGGAAGGGTGGGACCGGGACGGTGGAGACCCGCTGGAAGCGGAAGGATGGCAGTATCCGGGACATCCTGCTCAGCTCGACCCCCCTGGACTCCGGCGACCCTGCAGGGGGCGTGACCTTCACGGCACTCGATATCACGGACCGGAAACGGGCTGAGGAGGCGCTCCGGGAGAGCGAGGAGCGGTACCGGAGCGTCATCGAGAACATCGAGGACGGGTTCATCCGTACCGACCGGGACGGGCGTCTGGTGATGGCCAGCCCGTCCGTGGCGCGACTGACAGGCTATGCGGCAGCCGATGACCTGACAGGCCAGCCTGTCGTCTCGATCTACCGATCGCCCGTAGCACGGTTGAACCTGCTGGAGGAGATGAAAAAGACCGGGAGTGTCCGTGATTACGAGATCGAGTTCAGGAGAAGAGACGGCTCGCTCTTCTGGGGTGCGATCAGCGCTCATTTCCTGTACGATGAGGCCGGTGCAGTGAGCGGGACGGAAGCGGTCATCCGCGATATCACCGAACGGAAGAACATGGAGAACGCGCTCCGCCTGGCGAACCGGAAACTCCTCCTGCTGGCGAGCACCACCCGGCACGACATGGTCAACCAGGTCACGGTGCTGCAGGGATACCTCGCGCTCTCCCGTGATCGCCTGGCCGACCCGGAAGCCCTGCTCGGCTGCATCGATCGGGAGGAGCAGGCTGCCGCCTGCATCTCCTCCCTGCTCCAGTTCATGAAGGAGTACGAGCAGATCGGCATCCATGCGCCGGTTTGGGGGGATATAAAAACCCTCGTAAAGACCGCGGCAGGGCAGGTCGTGCCCGGGAACATAACGGTGGAGTGCATGGTCCCTGCAGGGTACGACGTGCTCGCCGACCCGCTGATTGCCCGGGTCTTCTCCAACCTGATGGAGAACGCCATCCGGCATGGCGGGTCGATCATGACTATCCGGTTCTCTGTTGAGGATATGGGGGGGACCTCCTGCATCGTCTGCGAGGATGACGGGTCCGGGATTCCTGCAGGTGAAAAGGAGAAGATCTTTGAGCAGGGTTTTGGGAAGGGGACGGGGCTTGGGCTCTTCCTCTCCCGCGAGATCCTCGCGATCACCGGGATCACGATCCGGGAGACCGGGGAGCCCGGGAGAGGCGCCCGCTTCGAGATCACCGTGCCGGACGGAGCGTGGCGGGTCCGGGATGCACCGGAACCTGACCCGGCGGCGTAACCGGAAGTAGCTGTGAATTCACCCCCGGATCCCCTCCCCCTTGCTCACGGCTGCCAGGCCCGGGAGGGGAGGATCGCCCCCCCCCGGCCGTCCACCCTCACCCCGGAACCCCTCCGCTCCGGGAGAGCCTGGGATACGGTCCTTCAGCCGGGGCCCGGCGTTCCGGCGATCCTGCGTATCTGCTCCTGCGTCTCTGCCGGGGTCCCCGTGGTGTTGATCAGGAAGAGTTGTGTTCGCTCGAGAAGAAGGGCGATGAACCGGTCCCGGAGATCGGTCTTCCGACCGTCCCGGACGAGCAGGTGCGGGTTATAGTAGCGGTTTTCTGAAAAGACGGCCATGCCCTCCTCCGGGCTCAGGGGGGTGACGACCGCGGGATCCGCGGGGTCCCGTTTGAGGATGATCACCGTCCGGAGCGTGGTGAGGGGGAAGAGCCGTCCTTTTCCGATAACCCACCTGAGGTCGGCAACCGCCCGCCCATCGGCATCGTACTCGGTATCCGCGACAAGTCCTGCATACTCGGTCCAGATAGTCGCAAGATCCTGGCGGATGTAGAAGTTCTTCTCGGACCCGTAGGCGAGGATATCCCTCCCGAAGACCCGGGCAAAGAACCAGTCGTCTGAGACGATCCGGGCGCATGGGTCGGAGAGGAGCCCGTAGGTCTGGGTCGTCTTCCCTGCCCCTGAGGCGCCCACGACGCAGAGCCCCTGCCCGTCCAGGTCGATGCAGGCGCCGTGGATAGAGGAGATGCCGTGCGCGTCCTCGAGGATGTCCCCGGCGCAGGCGAGTGCGACCGACTTGATCCAGCCGTAGTACCGGATGTTTGCAAGGAACGCGGTCCGCGAGAGCGGGTCGTACAGGACAGTATTGGCCGGGTGCCCGGGGTCGGCGAAGACGTAGAGCCGCCCGTGTGACCGGACATTCTGGGACATCGAGAAGAAGTTCTCCTGCCACGTGCTCCTGACCGCAGGGTCATCGGAGAGGAGCTTGATGCAGCACCCGTATATCTCGGACTTCACCTCGTACCGGATCCTCGGCTCGTACCGCCCGGCCAGGGCGTCCTTCTCCTCCGGGGAGATCAGGGTGATTGTATAGGTCATGATAGGTCACCAGGGAAGAGCTGTGGATAACCATGCCCATTGAAAGAACGGGCTAGAGACCAGATTCCTGTCAGGTTCATGAGCGCGGGAATGGTGTTCATCCGGATATCCGGGGGGCACCTGCAATCCCGATCAGGATGATGAATGACTCCGCCAGGAGCAGGATTGCGTTCTTTCCTCCCTGNNGTATCGGGAGATCACGGCGCGAGGCTGGTGAACCCCCCCGGATCCTGGGAGGCAGGCAGGGAGCCCGGTGCCGGGCCCCACCAGTCCACCTGCGGGTACGACCGTGTATTTCACGGACCGGCGCGGTTGTGGCGTGTCTTCTGGCATGGTACAGAGTATTCCTGCCGGATCCTGATGAATCCAGTGGAAGAGAGAGCTCACCACCCACAACCGGGAATGGAACTCTCCCGTAAGGGAGGCCAGGGGCCATCCGATCACAAACGTGGCTGGGAGTGGAGCCCAAGGGGAATACCCATTCCATAACCCGGATGGAAGCATCTTTGAGCAGGACATATCCCGGGATCCCTTTCCACCCGGCCGCACGATAATTTCGAGCCTGCTGCTCCACTCGTTAAGTGCGACGGCCTCTGCGGTGAATGGCTGGAATGCAGGGCAGGGTTTTTCCCGGACCTGCGACCGGATCCCCCCACCTTTTCGTGAAGGACAGCGAACAGTACTGCTCATGATCCCTGCCCGGAATCCTGTCATCCTCGTGCATGGGTGGAACAGCCACCCCGGGGTCTGGAAGAGCCTGGGGGTCCGGCTCACGGAGGCAGGGATCCCATTCCGGACATTTGACCATTCAGGGATGCGGGAGATGGCATTGCCCGCGATATCCTGCGCACTCGATTCGTTCCTGGGAGATGTGCGGGACGAGAACGGCTGGTCCGGGCCGCTCGACATCGTCTGCCATTCGATGGGGACCTGCATCGCCCGGTACCTGCTCGAGGTGCTCGACGGGGACGCCCGCGCCCATGCCGTCCGCCAGCTGATCGGNNCGGGGTGAAGCGATCATCAACCGGCTCACGGGTGTCTTTGTCCCGCAGGGTTACGATCCGGGTGGAGACCTGCTCGTGCAGGACGTCCGGCCGGGAAGCCCGGTCATGCAGAGCCTCCGCACGGCCGGTTTGCGGCCGGACATCACCTACCGGGTCATCGTGGCCACCAACCCCGCGGGTATATTTGGGTTCTTCCCCTGGTTCGGGGGAAAGACGTGGGAGATTGCCACGGACGGGACCTATCATCCGACCCTCGCAGGGGACGGGGTGGTGACGCACCGGGAGGCTCTTCTCCCGGGAATCTCCCTTGATGTCCTGTCAGCATCCGGGGAGGAGGATCAGCACCTGCCGTCTCCGGACCAGTACTGCCACATCTTCCTGCCGAAAAATCCCCTGGTCATCGACCGGATCATGGAGTACCTGGCAAGCGGGCGAAGCAGGAACAGGCCAACGGTTCCCTGAGGAATGGAGGGAACACCGGCACGGGTGAAAGTTCCCGGAAAAGAGCAAAGGTGCTGTTGTCCGGTCATGACCTGAAAAAAGGAACAGCCCGGTCAGCCGTCATTTCCCACCGGGAGCCGGATTTTCTGCAGCAGCCTGGAGGGCATCCAGGCCTGACGGAAGGGATCGTTCCAGGATCTTCTCCAAAATACTTCCATAATAACCGGACGAACACTCCATCCCACGATTCTTCGGTGGTCACAAGCGTGCGATCTCTCTTTGTGCTTCGCATGTCCAGGCATGCATGGCTCTGATGCCCATCGTTTTTCCGGACCAGGCAATTGATCCGGGGGGATCAACAGATTCCAGGGTCGGGACAATTGTCCCGGGTCCTGCTTTCCAGCGGAACCGGGCACCTTTCACCAGCGGCCCCCTCTGATGAGCCTCGCTGATGGCAGGGTTCCAGGAAGGCCAGCGATTGATGCCGGTGATGAGGTCCCACACCCGCTCTGCAGGTGCATGCACCTCCCGGGTCATTCTCGCCACTACCGGAGCATTCTCGTTGATCGCCATTACTCCAGGGGGTTGTCCCTGATAATTATCAAATCAC
>DUGL01000069.1 GCA_013331415.1 Methanoregulaceae archaeon
CCCCTGGTAAAAAAATATTTCATAAACACAAAACAACTTTACTTGCGGAGAGAACAAGCAAAATTTAGTCCGGGATTGATAAAAGGAGTCTTTATCAGGTCTTTTCCCAAACTGAGATCCCATGAGTATTGTCACTGATGCGAAGGCTGGCATCATCACCGAAGAGATGCGGATCGTAGCGAAGCAGGAAGGGGTGACCGAGGAGTTCGTGCGCCGGGGGATAGCGGGAGGGCATATCACCATCCCGGTCTCTCCCTACCGGCAGGTGAAGATCTGCGGCATCGGCGAAGGGCTGCGGACCAAGGTGAATGCATCGATCGGGACCTCCACGGATATCGTCAATATCCCGATGGAGATCGAGAAAGCGAAGGCTGCCGAGCGGGCCGGGGCCGACACCCTGATGGAGCTCTCGACGGGCGGGGACTTTGTCGATATCCGCAGGCAGATCATCGCGAACACCTCGCTCTCGGTCGGGAGCGTCCCCCTCTACCAGGCGTTCATCGAGGCAGCAAGGAAAGANNGGCGCGGTCGTGAACATGCAGGCGGACGACCTCTTCCGGATCACGGCCGAGCAGGCGAAGCTCGGGACCAACTTCATGGCCATCCATACCGGGATCAACTGGGAGACGGTGAAACGGCTCCGGAACCAGGGGCGGCACGGCGGCCTCGTCTCGCGGGGCGGGGCGTTCATGACGGCATGGATGATCCATAACGAGCAGGAGAACCCGCTCTATGCAGAGTTCGACTACCTCCTCGAGATCATGAAGGAGCACGAGGTCACCCTCTCGATGGGGAACGGGATGCGGGCCGGTGCGGTGCACGATGCCACCGACCGTGCACAGATCCAGGAGCTCCTGATCAATGCCGAGCTCGCGGACAAGGCGCATGCCGAGGGCGTGCAGGTGATCGTGGAGGGGCCCGGCCACATCCCGATCGACGAGATCGAGACGAACGTAGTCCTCCAGAAACGGGTGACGAACCGCAAGCCCTTCTACATGCTCGGGCCGCTCGTGACCGATATTGCGCCGGGATACGATGACCGGGTGGCTGCCATCGGGGCAGCGATCTCCTCGTCCTATGGCGCCGACTTTATCTGCTACGTCACGCCCTCCGAGCACCTCGCGCTCCCGACCGTGGAGGAGGTCTTCGAAGGGGTGATCAGCTCCCGGATCGCTGCCCATGTCGGCGATATGATCAAGCTGAAGAAACGGGATGCAGACCTCGAGATGGGGCATGCCCGCCGTGACCTTGACTGGGAGCGGCAGTTCCAGGTCGCGATGAACCCGGAGCGTGCCCGGGCGATCCGGGACGAGCGGATGCCGGCAGACACGGACGGGTGCACGATGTGCGGTGACTACTGTGCCCTGAAGATCGTGAACCGGCACTTCAACTTCTAACTTTTTTCCCTGGGAATGACCCGGCAACCCCGGTTCTTATCATCATTACCGGATGCATGTGCCGCCGGGTAAACCAGGTGGCTGGTTTTCCTATACCGGGAGACATTTTTCCCGTGCCGCATGATTCCTTGCCCTGCGACCTGAATCCCTGGCCGTGCCCGAGGGAGTGCTGGAACCACGCTCCCGGGCTGATCGAGGATATCGATGCCGATACTGAGGAGATGCCCGGGGGGTCCCCTTCATCTTCGACCACGCTCAAAGAACGCCCGGACCTCTTCATCTTCTCTGCTCTCGCGGACGGGAAGGCATGCCGCCCGGAAAGCCTCGACCCGGGAACCGCCGGGCTCATGGCCGTCACGGCAGCCGCAGCAGTTGGTGCTCCCGACTACCTCCGCGTGCATATCAGGGCAGCCCTGCTGGCAGGAGCGTCCCGGGATGCGATCCGTGACTGCCTGGTCATTGCCAGGGTCATCGGGAAGGGGGAAAATGCTCGCCCAGGCACTTCGCGCCTCTCCAGGAAACTCCACCGGACCAGACGGGTCCTGAGAAGGTCTGACATTGGGCATCCGGATGAACCGGCACGCGGGGTGGCACCTGCCGATGCGCCGGTAGACCCTCCCCTGGGAACGGAGGGATACACCCTCTCTGCAGAAAAGAGGACGGCAGGGAAAAACGAGAGAGGATGTCCTCCCGGACCTTACCGGGAGGTATGATCCTGCGTTTCACGGGTGACCGGGTCGATCCTTTCCGTGAAGTACTGCATTGCCCCGGGAGCGAATTTCTTCACTTCCCCGGAGAAGTACCTCACGAGAGCGGGATCAGAGTCCCGCATGGCTCCGGAGATGGTGGTGACGAGCCAGGTGGGGAGCTCAGGATCCTTGTCGAGCACGTTCATGATGACCACGATGGTCTCATCCACATCGATTGTCTTCTTCCAGCGATACGGCAGAGAGAGAACCTCCTGCAGGCTGTCTGGTATGCAACAGGACAGATAAGAGTATTCCGGGTTCGCATCCTTCGCATGACCAGGTTTTATCAGGATTCAGCCCCAATCGACTGGCCATGCGATCGATGCTCGTTCCTGTCCTTTGCTGCATCCTTGCCGGGGCACTCTTTTTCGCCGGGTGCACAGACCGTCCGGAACCGGGTGCCGGATCTTCCGGGGATGCTGAGACAGCACGCCTCGTTGCCTTCGTGCACGAGGCACAGGAGTATGCACGGCGTGAGGGTCAGGAGACGGCCCTTGCTTCGTTCAATGACCCCAACGGTTCGTTTGTCAGGGGCGACCTGTACATCTTTGCCTACGATGACGAAGGGACCACGCTCGCCCTCCCCCTGCAGCCCGGGCTGGTTGGGACATCCCGGTGGGACACGCAGGACCCAGACGGGGTCTTCTTTATCCGGGAGCTCGCGCTCGCAGCCCGGAACGGTTCAGGGTTTGTCCGCTACCGGTATGTGAACCCCGGCCAGCACTCCCAGATCCAGGAGAAACTCTCGTATGTGGTACCGGTCGATGACACATGGTGGCTCGGGTCCGGTATCTACCAGGAAGACTGAGACTACAGGACACCCATACACCTGGTGTGGATCAGGCTGGCCCGGAGTTCTCCCCGCGATGCTGCAGGCCGGTCAGGGGAGCAGTATCCCGGCGGATACCCTGGTGCGGCAATAATCCTCATCTCCCCCGGATTCCTGCCGGGAACCCCGGGCAGAAACCTGAGCCGGGCATCCCACAAACAGGTTCCCGGGATCCGCATCACTCCCCTCACCATCCGGGGAATCAATGACGGCGGAGACCAGCACGGCAGGTCCGGCTCACTGCTCCCGCCCGTGCCGCGTATCGTTCCGGGAGTGCCTGAGACGCCCCAGTCCCGGCAGCCCTCACCCCGGGGGAGACGCTGAGCCTGACCCCACCACCCCTATCCACATCCTTAAGTCATCCCTCCGACCACCTTCCTGTACGGATGAGCCACGTGAAGCGGGTGTTGCGGGAGCGGGCGAAGGAGACCCGGTGCAGGATGTCGCCCACCGTGGTTGCACGCCTCTCCCGGGAGATCGAATCCCGTCTCCTGGCGGAAATTGACGGGGAGAGCCCGGTCCTGGTGTATGCCTCCAAGCCCGGCGAGGTGGACACCCACGGGCTGATCGCCTCCCTGCTTGCCCGGGGGACCGGGGTGGTCGTACCCATCATCGAGCGGGAGACCCGGACCCTGCGCCTTTCCTACCTCCTGGATCCTGCCGTGCTCACGGCAGGTACCTTCTCGGTCCCGGAACCGCTCGGGTGCGAGATCCCGGCAGATCCTGCAGACATCAGCCTCGTGGTGGTGCCCATGATCGCCTTTGACCGGCGGGGGTTCCGGCTCGGGTACGGGGCAGGGTACTATGACCGGTTCCTGGCATCCCATCCCCACATAAAGAAGATTGGGATAGCCTTCTCCTGCCTGGAACTGCCCGAGGTTCCTGCTGATGAAAATGATGTGCCCATGGACCGCATCGTGACGGAAGAAGGCGTAATCATCCCCGGCTGATGACCAGGAATGACAGCTGCTTTTTTATACTATTAGCCACTAACTTTTAGTAAACTCCGTTGCGGATGGATGCTGATGACAGATAAAGATTCTTTCGAGGTTAGTGTAAAAGAGGCTGCACGCGACGATGCCGGCCGCGGCATCGCCCGTCTCTCCATCGAGGTGATGCGGGCCCTCTCGCTCGTCTCCGGGGACGTGATCGAGATTGTGGGCAAGCGGAAGGCAGCCGCGATCGTCTGGCCCGGTTTCGCCCAGGATACCGGCCAGCATATCCTGCGTATCGACGGGACGGTCCGTGCCAATGCAGGGACCGGGGTCGACGAGCGGGTCAGGATCCGGAAAGTCGAGGTCGGGATCGCGAAAAAAGTCGTGATCCAGCCCACCCAGCCTATCCGGCTGGTCGGCGGTGAACAGTACCTGTCACGGGTACTGCGGGGACGGCCGGTCATGGAGGGGCAGACGGTTCGGGTCGATGTGATCGGCAACCCCCTCACGCTGGTGATAGCCAAGGTCACCCCGAAGGGGATCGCGGTCGTGACAGAAGAGACCGAGATCGAGCTCAAGGAGACCCCCTACCGCGAGGAGGAGGGGAAGAAGAAAGTGGTCTCCGATGTCCATTACGAGGATATCGGTGGTCTCACGCGCGAGCTCGAGATGGTCCGCGAGATGATCGAACTCCCGCTGCGCCACCCCGAGCTCTTCGAACGCCTCGGGATCGAGCCCCCCAAAGGCGTCCTCCTGTACGGGCCGCCGGGCACCGGGAAGACCCTGATCGCCAAGGCGGTCGCAAACGAGGTCGATGCCCACTTCGTGACCCTGTCAGGCCCCGAGATCATGAGCAAGTATT
>DUGL01000126.1 GCA_013331415.1 Methanoregulaceae archaeon
TTTCATAGGAAATGGCGGAGCCATTCTCATAGTAACCGCCTATGACCGCCGTGCGATCGATCATAAAGTATGAAAATGCCGCAGGCATTTTCATTGGAAAAATGACCTCTCTCCTGTACGCGTGAAACGGAAAGAGAGAGGGGACGAAGAAACGGAAAATGCTGCAAAAATGCGAGGGAAGGGATTTGAACCCTAGAACTCCTACGAGACGGACCCCTCAAGCCCGCGCCTTTGACCAGGCTCGGCAACCCTCGCACGTACCATATTGTAAACAACGTTTATCTAAAAAAGGATATCCATCCATCGCAGGATACGCCGGACTCAGTGAACAGGAGCTTTTTCCACACGGCGTAACGGCCCAGGGGAGTGCGGGGACACCCTGTGCGACACTATACACGGATGCAACATTATCAACAGTGATGTATAAGAAGGAGCAGGCTGGAACACTCTGTCATGTGGTCTGCTATCATCCGGGAGTTTGCCGATTCCCCCTCCCAGCTCCGGGTAGCAAAGTTCCTGCTCGAGAACGGATTCGGGGTGAACCCCAAGGGGAGAATCATGTGCAATGATATCGAGATATCCGCAACCCGGCTCGCAAAGGCTATCAATACTGACCGCAGGGTCGTTGATGCGACCGCCCACCGGATCCTTGAGCAGGCATCATTGCGGTCCGTCTTTACCCACCTGCGGGCAACTCCTGACCTCTCGCTCCTCACCACACCACTCGGGCTCTCGGTCATCACCGTCCTCCCCCGGGATGCACGGGAGCGGGGTATTGTCGGGGCTGTGGTCTCGGTAATCTGTGGGTATGACCTCACGCTCCGCCAGATCTTTGTGACCGACCCGGTCCTTTCCGAGGAACCGAAACTGGTCGTCATCATCGATGGGGATATCCCGGGAAACGTCATTGAAGCAATACGAAAACTCCCGCAGGTACGACAGGTCATCCTGTAACCCTGGGCACGTTGTTCCCTGAGAGAATGGAAATGCTGGTCCGCTTCTGGTGCAGGATTCACGCTTGAGTGCTCTCCGCGTGCTAAGCGGGTGTGCAGCTACCCCCGTTGGAGGTAGTGGATGAAATACGACAGCGCGGGAAAATCAGGGGCAACGAGATGGTTTAACGAGATGGTTTACCGGGAGCAGCCCCCGATCTGCTCGCAGAAGAGCCACAAGCGATAAATCCGGTGCCTGATCCTCCGGTCAAGGGAGAGGGACGATTCCAGCCGGTTGTAGATGGAGATCTCGTGCGATCCCTTTACCAGGTTATCTGCATTGGCAACGATCTTCTCTTCCAGGGTTTGGGGCATACAGTTGACAGGGGGCAGGCGGAGGAGACTGCATTCATCGGCAGACAGCCCTGCACCGATATGCCGCTCGACGATCCGAACAACATCCTCTGGCAAACCGAGATCCCGGCAGTATGCTGCTCCACGCACGGCATGATGGAGGGAATGGGTCATGCCCCTGCCGATATCGTGGAGGAGCGCGCCCCCCGTGACCAGCCCCGAATCGATAACCCCGTACCTGTCGACAAAAGAAGAGGCGAGATCGCGGACGGCATGGCAGTGAGCAATCACCTTCGGGCTGCAACCAGCTTCCCTGAGCATCCGGTCACAGCGGGAGTCGCCCTCACGCATGCCCGAGAGTCTCTTGAATCTCTGCGATCCGCTTCTTCAGGGCCCTGAGGAGCATCTCGTTGTCATAGTGCTCCAGCTGCTGGTCGCAGGGAGGACAGATAAACGAGACATCGAATGCCTGGTTGAAGGTGACGATGATGCCACAGGACTTGCAGGTGTAAAAATCATTCTCCTCCTCGAACTTCTCCCGCACTTTGAGCTTCTCAAGAATAGCATCGAGATCTTCCCGGATCACATCGGAGATCTGGTCGATGCGCAGGTGCCACAGGTATGTCAGCCACCCGGTCTCGTTGTTCTTGATCCGCCGGTACTCGGCAAGCCGCTTTTCATACAGGGTGTAGAGGGTGTGCCGGACCGAGTTTAAGTTGATCCCGGTCTGGGCTGCAAGCTGTTCATCGCTCCATTCACCTTCAGGGGGAAATTTCTCGAGGAGTGCCATTCCCTCCTCACCAATCAGCCGCATCAGGTACGCTCGTACTGCCGGATTATCAAGGACCTCGTCCATAGAGCCTTCCACCCATATATTGTTGTACTCGTCTAATATGCTTATCCAGCATGTGCATCGCATCCCGCTGCCTGGACCCCCAGCCATACACGCTCACAACCGCCTGCCCTTCCTCAAAGAATGTTCCGGGCCAGGGGATATCCGCGATCATCGGGGACAGGCAGGCGAGATTGGCGCCGACCTCCATATCCCGCTCCGCAAACAGGATTGTCCGGACCGCAACCTGGCGGAAGACCGGTTTTTTTCCAGGCAGTGTCCCCTGGCATGCAGCCACATGGGCAGAGAAGAGGTTCATGCCCGTCGCCAGTTCGATCGTATCAAGGGTCGCCTGGAACCGGGGATTGACCTCAATTGCATGGATACTCTCCCCGGCCATAAAATCGATTCCAATGGTACCACAGCAGCCGCTTTTCGCCGCGATATGTTCGGCATACCCAACCATCGCCTCCGCATCACCCGGATACGGCGTCAGGGAGCCTGAGAAACCGAACCGTGCCTGTCCCGCTCCCCTGAGGATCTGCAGGTTCCCTGCGATGGCAACGGCCGAAGATCCGGTGGCAAGGCAGCAGACCGAGGCAGGCGTCCCCTGAACAACCTCCTCGGCGAGGTGCGGGATCTCCCCGTACTCTCCCATCCATGCCCGGTAGTCATCGTCACCCTGCACAACAGCGTTTCGCCATCCCCCGGATCCTCTCCGCGGCTTGAGCATCGCCGGGTACGTCCCGGCAGCAAGCAGGTGCGGGGCAGGAATGCCAAGTTCGTCAAAGAACCGGTGCGTCGCGAGCTTGTCAAGGAACCGGTCCACCTTTGCCGGAGAAGTGCCGCAGAGCTCCCGCGATGACAGGGCTTCTGCCCCCGATGTCGCAACGAGGAGATCCGGAGCGTGCCGGGTGCACATCTCCTCCACGGCCCCTTCCAGCTCGTCAAGCTCGGAGAACGCCAGGGCATCCCGGGCATAGAACGAGAGATCCTGGTCGCAGAAATGGTCCACTGCATACACCTCGTAGCCGGCGCCGTACGCAGACTGTGCAACATGCCGCGTTGCAAACCCGGCAACCAGGACCGTCCTCTTCATCGTTCTTCGGTTTGTTTGCCCATCGCACTTGGTATTACCCGGACGTGGGCGCCGGGAAATTCCCTATCGAGCTCGGTCGCCGCGAAGAGATGATCCAGGAGCACCGCGAGGCTCGATATCTCTGAATGCGGCTGGCCGGTTACCGCGATATTGTAATCAGCCAGCCCGTAGAGCTCACCGGGAACCTTCTCGGCCCCCACCACCACGAGAATACGTTCTGCCTCGCGCAGTTCGTCCTCCCTGTCCTGGATGCGCTCACCGTACATAGTCAGGTGAACAACGGTCCCTCCCGATTCTCTCCACTCCCGGATGCAGCGTTTCCATGGGATCTTGTCCTCAATGAAAAAGTCCCCACCCCACCGCTCAACCACATCGCGGATGCTCCGGACAACGCCGGAATCATCAGCAGCGAGGAACATCCCGCGTGCACCCAGTGCGCGTGCGGCGAGCCCGACGTGGGTGGTCACCCGCTGGTCACGGAGCGGCCGGTGCCCGATGCGGAGGATAACAATCTCCGGCATCTATTCCTGCCCTTTCCGTATTCTGATGACCCCGTTCTCAACGGAAAACGGTGCACTGGTATCGTAGCGGGCCTGGGAGCAGAGGATTGTCTCCGGAATGGTGAGGACCCGCCAGCCTGCCGGACCTTTCCCGACCAGGAAGGCTCCCTCGAGCCGGGAGAGTGATGCCTCCACGGCATCCCTGGTACAGCCGGCCTTTCCGGAGAGTGTCTCCTCGTCCTGGTCCGGGTCATCTGCCAGGATGTGGTAGACCTGCCAGTCCCGATCCTCGTTCTTCACCTGTACACATTCCGCGGATCCCGGATTATATCTTTTTGCCAAGGGGGGCTTTGAAGAGGGAGACTTTATGCATGGTCATTCCGATATGATTGACCGTGACCGGAGAGGAGCCCCTGCCCTATCGTGACCTGGTACGTATTGCTGATCGCCTGCTCGAGCGCGGTGAAGACAACCCGGAGGTCCTCTCCCGGGAGCTCGCATACCTTGCACCCGGGATCCGGGATGAACTTTTCACCTCCGACCTCCTGAACGCATACCAGGTCTTCTTCTATTTCTATCGCAAAGACCCGGGCGATCTCGAGCGCGAACGTCTCATGCTCCAGCCGGCATCGGCGCTGGGAGCCGGGGTGCTCATTGCCGAGCTCGACCTCTTCGAAATTTTCTTCTCGCTTGAGCAGGGCGAACCGGTATTCTCGGTGAGCGATGGGGAGTCTGTCCTCGCACGGTACCATGGACCTGATGCCTATCAACGGGCGCTCAGGTTCCTCGATGAGGCACGCTAAAACCCCCTCTTTCACCAGAAAACCGGTGAGGTGTCGTGCAGAACGTGCATCATTCCGTGACAGGCAGGTACTCTCCAGAACTGCCCGGTGTATCCGGCACATCCTTTCTCATCCTTCGGGGTCAGACAATCCCGTGGTTATGCGCGGTGTTCGCGCGATTCAGTTCCTGATCCAGCGAGGGCTCCGGAAACCTGTTGCGGCCCCGGTCTTGAAATCCTGTGCAGGCATGTCGTGTCAGGAACGCGCGTGACCCGTCAGATCCCAAAGAGCCCCCCGGTAATCAGGTCGTGCCGGACCCGGGCTCTGGTCACCGGGGGAAGGTCACCCCTGCTGCAGGACCAGTCACCGGATATCACGCATATCCCGTCGACTCCTGAGTGGAGTGCCTCGTCAAGGACCGAGGTATCCTCCCTGCGGACGCGGTTGCATACCGCTGTTGCCCATGCATCAGCGAGGGCAGGGCTCCGGGCAAAGACCGTGACCGCGTCAGCCACCCCAAGCGATATCGAAGGTCCTACCGTCGCCGAAGAGGTGCAAATCCCCGTGATCTCGGGGCTTGGTCCGACAACAAAGGCATAGCGGTCGGAAAACCGTGATATTCCTGCATGCAGCCCGATAGTGACATCGCGGTCTGATAGGAGTGCAATATCTCCTCCATTATCCACGACCCCAAAGGCAGCACCCGCATCGCGCATCGCCTCCACACCAGCCCATGCAATGGTCCCGGCTACCGCGGCCATGGGTCCGACACCTGCAGCGCAGGAAGCGGCAGCCATCCGGTCGATGACCGGTGTCCCGGTTGTGACCGGGTACGGTTCAAATGTGGTGAGAAAGAAGGTATCCCCGGCAATATAGTGCTCGAGCTCCTGCCTTGCCCTGATGATACCCTCGCGGGCTGCCCTGATATCCCGTCTGGTATCGGCAAGGATGGTAGCTATCGTCTCCCTCATTCGGAACCGGTGACGGATCATCCACATACAGCTCGTGCAGGGGATACAAAATACCTGACGCCGACATCCCGTCCAGGTTACCCGGAGACAGGAGCAGGTTATTTATCGGATCATGATGGAGCCTCTAGAAGAGGGCAGCATGCAGGGAAAAATGGTGCGCACCCGGAGAGCGTGGCGTATCGGGTCGCGAAAACCTGCTGATTACCTCATCATGGCGCGGGTGCATGACCGTGGTCTCACCTCGCTTGTTGCATCCTTCCCCGGTCTTGTTGGCACACCATCAGGTATGGCATGGGAACCGCATGTCACCCTCTTCGGCCCGTTCTGGCTCCTTGGCCAGGAAGCGCTCATCCTCAGGTGTATTGAACAGGCCGTATCCGGGAAGAGGCCCTTCTCCTGCAGGATCAGGGATCTCATCCGGCTCAAGGGCATGAAGGGTGGTGCAATCGCGTTCAGGGTTTCACCGGGTGCCGACCTCGCCGCAGGGTATAGTTCGCTCATCACCTCCCTTGCCCCCCGTGCTTCCCGGATCTCCTGGATTGACCGCCCTCCGGGACAGCGGATCTTCCATATCTCCCTCAGGTTCAATATCCCATTCAACACCTTCGATGTACTCTGGGAGCGGGTCCAGGCACTCCCCCCCTCCCCTCGCTACGACCCGGAAGGGCAGGGTATGGCCTCCTCTCCTCTCCTGTCATACCTTCCTTCCGGAGATTCTCCACTCCCCATCTTCCGGATTGCCCTGCTGCGGCGGGGAGCGCTCTGGAAGGAGTACGACATTCCCCGCAGCCTCTGGCTCACCAGGGCTGCCGCATATGACACGGATTCATGGCAGAAAACCTACGCCGTGTATCGGATGAATGAGGGGATGGAACTGCAGCAGGCAGGAGACAGCAGTCCGGGCACAAGGTTCGTGTT
>DUGL01000194.1 GCA_013331415.1 Methanoregulaceae archaeon
ACCGATCTCGTCATCGGGTTTGCCCTGATTGCCTTCATGTCCTTTGTATTCCTGGCAATCGGTGCGTACTATCGCCATTCCCTCCCCTTCCACGAGATCCCGGAATCCGCCCTCGCCGTCGCCTTCCACCTCTTTGCCACGATCCCTGCCAGTGCACCGTTCTTTATCTTCTCGTGTTTTGTCCTCCTCGCGGGATCTGCAATCTCAGGGATGGATGGGCGGGCACGGGCAGTCTGTGGGATCCTCCGGGAGGCAGGAGGGGTGCAGGTCCCTGCCAGGAGTCTGTATCGCCTCGTCCTCCTCCTCTTCTCCGCGATCATCATCGCCGCCATCGTATTCGGGAGGCCGGAGAGCCTGATCAGGGGGGTCTCCCTGGTGGCATCGCTCCTCTTTGCGATCATCGGGTTTGCCCTCATCTACATCGACAACAGGCTCCCGAAGGAGCAGCAGGGATCGCGAGTGTGGCTCGCGGTCATGGCCGTGGGATCGGGCATCTACCTCCTGGTTGCCCTGCTCGAAGAGGAGAGCCTGCTCACCTTCGGCTTTCCGCTGATGGAGCGGCTTGCCGTTCTCCTCATCGTCCTCTTCCTCTTCGTCAGATCGGATCTCGCCGGGGCGTTCCGGCGAAAGTCGGCGACCATGACCGACCTCTTCTGGCTCATCATCATCTTCGGGGCCCTCTCGATCTATGGGACGTTCCGCGGGTTTGAGATCGACGGCGTCATTCTGAACTTCCGCGATCTCGCCCCGATCATCGCCGGTCTCATCGGGGGTCCTGTTGCCGGTGCCGGTGCCGGTCTCATCGGTGCCATCTTCCGCTATTCCCTCGGGGGGTGGACGGCCCTCCCGTGCGCGATGGCGACCATCGCTGCGGGGCTCATCGGGGGATACGCCGGGTTGCGCTGGCGGGGGCGGCTCACCGTCCTCAGGCTTGCCCTCCTGGGAATCGGGGTGGAAGCACTGCATCTCCTCGTGATCTTCCCGCTCCTCTGCCGGGATGCCCCTGTCGGGGATATCCTCGAGGTGATACGGTATACCTTTCTCCCGATGTCGATTGTCACGGCAACAGGGCTCGTCCTCTACCTCCTCATTGAAGAGCAGGCAAAAAAGACGTGATCGTCTCTCCAGGGATACAGGGCCGGTACCCTGGTACAATCCTCTGCCGCAGCATACCCGGCAACGGGATGTGTCGTGGCGGTCAGAAGACCACGGAGAGGAGGAAGGCGAGCCCCTCCTGCTCCGTTCCTCCTGCATCGGGCCCGGTATGTCCAGTGCTTTCAAGAGGCTGGAGATCACAAGGATGTGATACGGGATGATCTTGAGCGTGCTGGATGCCCGGGAGGCTGGGTGAGGGATGGCTCACCCACATGACAGGATACAGGAGAACGAAAGAGTCTCCCGTGACAGGAACCGCGAGGAGCTCATCTATGCTGTCCTCTCCCTGCCGGTGGAGTTCGATCAGCGGCTGAAGAGACTGGTCGGTATACTCAACGATCTCCCTGACATCTACACCTGCAGCTCATGCGGCGGGCACCCTGACCTGGAGAACCGGGAGAACCCGGTACCGGAAGGGTACTTCTACATCCAGCTCATCATCGAGCCGACCGAAGACGGGTTCCTCTCGCTCGGGATCATCGACCTGGCGGCCCGCACGGTTGATCCCGACAAGCTGGTCGTCAAAGTCCTGAACACGACGGACTCTCCCCGGCTGGTCATGTTCCATATCCTCGGGAGAGACGGGGTGGACCCGGATGCCGTTGCAAAGGAGATCCGATCGCTCTGCAGGACGTGGGGGGTCTCTCTCCACGGGGTCCGCGAATACAAGAAGAACGTGCGCAGACGGCTCGCCGCCGAACGGATCCGGCAGTCCCCGCTCCGGGATGAACCGGGCCGGCCCCAGTCCTGAATCCTCGCGGAACGTGTCCCGGGTGCTCTTCCCCCTCCATGGTATACAATCCCCCCGGACAGGGTCACCTGCTGGGGGGAGTTACGGAGGTATCAGCTCCGGAAATGACGTCCGCACTGCACATCCTCCGCTGACTTCCAGGGCACCACGGGTAGTCCTGACCGATAAAAACCACATGATTCCCTTTCGGCACGCATGTATACAGAATGAAACGCACATGAGACTGTCGGGTCACATGCCCCCCTGATGAAAACCGCGGATGCGGTTTTCATACCACAACCTCCTCGCTGTTTTGTGTGGGGAGACTTAATCAAGGGCGGTATCTGACTACGTCTGGATGCCGGTGAAATGCCGGTCATTTCATTGGAGCCCCTCTGAACGAGCGAGGAGGCAAAAAAGGGGTAGTGGTCTGGACGAGTAAGGAGGATGGCAGGGAATATTCGGAGCGGGTATCCCCTGCCATGGTTCTGCAAAGACTGCCGGGGCATTGGAACCCGGCCAAGGAAATGCACTGCGATCGTGGACCCGGGCGAGCGGTTCTTCAATGTACGCTCCGGAAAACGGAGACTTTCATGCCACCTTTCCTGCCGTTGCCACCACTATCGTTTCAGGATCTCCAAATCATTGCCGCTGATAGGATTTGTGCACGGGGTTATACATTTTTTGAACCTGGCGGTTATAGGAATGGGGGGATCCCACCCCGTTCACGGGACTCCCTGCTTTTTCCTGCGGTTGTTGCAGTGATACCCGGACGACCTGACCGGTCCTGACAGGGGGAGGACGCAGGAGAGCCATGGGTTCCGATGAGGACGAAATTATATAGCTCAACTCCTTATCCTTCATCACTCATGGCTGCCGATGAAGGATGCCGGAACCTCTGCATGGGGCTGAGAATCCATTTCCCTTACTTCATCGATACCGGGCTTGATCCGGCAGAACCTGGAGAGAATAACGAGCGCTGCTTCTCCCGCTCCCAGAAGGCTGACTTCCGGGAGTACCTGCACCAGGCCTTCAGTCCTGCGATGGAATGTGCGTTTGAATGGCTCGATTCCGGCGCGTGCTTCACGCTCGGGGTATCAGGCCTGGCACTCGAACAATTGCTGGAGGATGATTCCGGCAAGCTGGATCTCCTGGTTGAGGCCATGAAGCACCGGCGTGCCGCAGTCCTCGGGCAGACCTATTACACCGGTGTGGCCGGGCTTTTTTCACGGAAAGATGAATTCATCTTCCAGGTCACCCGCCATGCAGACCTGGTCAGGGAGCTGACCGGCAGGAGACCGGCGGTCTTTGAGAACACAGAATTCGAGTTCAACTCGGATTGTGCAGGGATCATCAAAGACCTCGGGTTTTCTGCCCTCTACTCCGACGGACATGACCATATCCTCTCCGGAATGAACCCCAATTATCTCTATACCTGCCGGAACCTCCCCGTTCTCCTCCGGAACTGCCGGTTGTCGGACGATATTGCCCACCGCTTCCCTGACCGGAACTGGGACCAGTATCCGCTCTCAGCCGGGAAATTTGCGGGCTGGATCAGACAGACCCCCGGGGATTGTATCCATATTTTCCTTGATGCAGACATCTTTTCAGGGAAAGGCGGGAGAGACGCCTCGTCATTTGCGGAGTTCTTCTGTGGCCTGCCTGACGCATTGTCTGCCCATGAGGTCGCATCCGTCCTCCCGGAATCGGTCCTCGAAAACCCGAAACAGGGGGAACTCCTGCTGGAAGATCTCGGGTCCTGGTCAGCCGACCCTGTCTGCGCCCTGACCGGGATTCAGAACATGCTCCAGCAGTCGGCATTCTGGTGCCTTGAGGACGGCGAATACCTGGTTCCTGACAAAGAGGTGTGGCGGCGGCTCCAGAGCACCGATCACTTCAACCGCATGGCCATCAGGTCCGGGTCCTGCGGCAGGCCGGGTGCCCAGTACACGAGCAGCGAGGCCTATGACTATTTTACCGCATACCTCCGCTGTCTTGCCTCCGGTGAGGAGGCCTGCAGGGCAGAGCAGCGATCGGTTCTTGCTGCACGGGCACTCCGGTGCATTCCTCCCGACAGGGCGTTTCATTGCTACCATTCCCTGGAACGGTATGCCGGGTACTCGGCGCACAGCCTGAAGGAGTTCTCCCGCCTCCTCGAATTCATTCCCGATGAGGTGTTCTGCTTTCACCAGGACAGGGGGGATTTCTCCCGCTGGATTACCGGGGTGATTGGCGACGTGACGCTTGCCAGGGAGATTGAACAGTGCAGCAGGGCCCGTGAGGCAGCGGACCTGGTGCGGGGGCGGGTCAGGGAGCTATGCAACCGCTTAAAATAGCCCATTTCTGCTGGGAATCCCTCCGTTCAGTACGGGAAGGGGGACTCTCCCCGGCGGCCACCCATCTCGCCGAGGTGCTCGGGAAGACCCACGAGGTGCACTTTTTTACCCGGGGAGACGGGCCGGACCGGACCCTGAACGGGGTTTCGTACCACTTCTGCCAGCCCGAAGGTGACGATATCCTCGCCTACTGCCATGACTTCAGCATGGCCCTCCTCCAAAAATTCCATGCACTGGATACTCCCCGGTTTGATATCATCCACTTCCATGACTGGCATGGTATCGATGCTCTCGCGGAGCTCCGGGACCGGAAGACGGTGATCAGCTACCATTCGACAGAATACGGCAGAAACGGGGGTAATTTTGGGAGCGGGCCGGTATCCCAGGCCATATCTGCGAAGGAGTGGACCGGGGGGTTCCTGGCCGGTCAGGTGATAACGGTCTCGAAGCACACCGAGACCGAGATCATGTGGCTCTACGGGATTCCTGAATCCAGGATCACGGTGATACCCAATGGGATCTATCCCGAATCCTATCACCTGCGGCTTGACCCGGGCCTGGTGAAAAAACGATACGGCATCCATCCGCTCGCCCCCCTGGTCCTCTTCATCGGGCGGTTGGTCTACCAGAAAGGCCCTGACCTCCTGGTGGATGCCATCCCCCAGGTCCTGAAGCGGCGCTGGGACGTCCAGTTTATCATCGCCGGAAAAGGGGACATGCGTCCTGAACTCGAGGAACGCTGCCGCGGGCTCCCGGTCCGGTTCACCGGGTTCATCCCGGATGAGGAGTACCGCGAGCTCCTGAACGCCTGCGACCTGGTCGTGATACCCAGCAGGAATGAACCCTTCGGGCTGGTGCTCACCGAGGCATGGAGTGCAGAACGGTGCGTGGTGGCAACCGAGGTGGGGGGGCTCTCAGAGAACATTGACAACTTCGTGGACGG
>DUGL01000115.1 GCA_013331415.1 Methanoregulaceae archaeon
TTTCACCTGGTACTCGCTGGTTACCGATCGTACATGAATATGCCTGCCATGATGAAAAAAACGTTTATTGCGCCTGCTCCGGCACAGGGAGACAGCTGCAGGGTCTCCCGGGAGATGAGCATTCCCGCCGTTTTCCAGGGTTGCATGATGGGGACCTAGTGTCCCGAATCAAACAAATAGCCGCCGGCAGGAGGCCGTTCCTGAGCTACGGCTCCTATCAGACGTGAAGGTGCTGCAAAGCAGCACCCACAGGGGAGCCTGATGACGCTATTCTGATGATGAAGAAAAAAAACGAAGTCCCGGAAAAATGCCTCCTCGATATTTCAGGTGGGCGGAATGAAATTACCGGCTTTATAGAGGTATCCAGATGTAGTACTTGATCCGCCACCAGAGCGCCATTTTCTGAAGTATACCCCGGATACGAGGCGACTGGACGGTCGCCCCGGGGTCGAGGGGCAGAGCCCTCGCGGTATTTTCGGGGGCGGCGGCATGTATCCTGTTGGGGGCATGGGGGGCAGGAGCCCCCCGGTTCTCAGCCACACAAGAGACCGAAGTACCGGAAAAACACGGTCCCGTTCCGTTGCGGGAACCCCCGCTGCATCCGGGTATGCGCAGTCCCGGAGAGAAGGGGAGGTCGCAGGTGGAGCGGGGATGGTTCTCCCGGTGAGGGGGCAGCCGGCCAGGGATCCGGGTCCGGCCTCCTGCAGGATTGCAAGGGTTGCCCGGGGAGGATCGGGAGAGAGGCTGGGGCAGGGATTACCGGCCGCCAACCCCACCCCCACCAAATCCTCCTCCGCCACCGAATCCTCCGCCACCGAAACCCCCTGATCCTCCGCCGCCCCGTGAGGGTGGCGCAAAGAAGAGGATCGGGACAAACGCTGTCCTGATGCCTGAAACCGGTACCATGGCTTCGGGGACGCGGACGTTCAATTCCTTCATCGCTTTCTGGACCTTGTCACCAACGCCAAGAGCAGTCCCGAATACGAGCCATTCACCCCACATCGAGATATCAGCGGGAGAGTACTGCCGGATGAGGGCGAGATCTGAGAGGAACTTCGCAAACGCATTCCATTCGAGCTTCTCTTTGTATGCATCACCCTTCCAGTGGCCAAAGAGGGTGGAGGGGAAGAGCAGTCCTGCCCCGGCCTGGGCGATCACTGATCCGAACAGGATTGCAGCAGGCACGAGGATGGCTGCAAGGGTGCCTGCGATGATGACCATGAAAAACGAGAGCGCACAGAACACGATGCCGACAAACAGGATTGGGAACAGGTGCTCGCGGCCGTCAACGACATACTGTGCGATCAGCACCGGGTCTGGTTTCCTGGTGACCATCGCAAGCTCGCGCTGGTAGTTCAAAATCTTCTTTTCAGATGAACGGTCGGTCTTTGCCTTCTCTGCCATGAGCTCGAGGTCGGCCGAGTTGATGACGTTGTCGTGGGCAATATCTGCAAGGAAGCTGAGCACCCGCTGCTCGTAGCGGTCATCCGATGTTGCCTGGTTCAGGCGGATACGGATGTTCTTCCCCTCGTACTCCTCGGTGATCGTGATCACTTTTTTCCGGTGCAGTTCGAGCAGGGTGGCATAGTACCCGTCCTCGTCAAAGACCATGGCGTCACCTTTGAAGAGGAGGTTCACCGCCCAGGGCTTCATCGCGGGGTTCGGGATCGTACTCAAATACTCCGGGACCGTGAACGCCTGCTCCCTGCCATACCGCACATAGGTAACCAGCATCAGGAGCGGGGTTGCGAGTGCTGCAGCAAAGCCCAGGTACAGGAGCAGCCGTGCAATGGAGAACGGCAGGATATCGTACCAGGGGTTGGCAGCCGCAGTTTTCCCGGCCACGTCGTCCTCAAAGACCGGGAATCCGGGGATGGTCTCGAGCGCGTCCTTTGTAAGGAGCATCTCGATTCCCATGACCTCATTGGCAGCAAGGCTGCCGGTGATCACCAGCCGGTCCCCTGCTTCGGTAACGGTCAGGGTTGGGGGGTGGGGGTAGACCTCCCGGACAAACCCGGACGGGATGGTGATTGCCAGATTCCGAAACGGGATGTGGCGGTCAACCAGCCGCAGGTTGAGGTGTGCTATCTCTTCATCATACTCGAGTGGGGGATGGAGGGTATAGGTATAGGTCGCCTGGTACAGCCCGGGGGTAAAATAATCCGGGTTGTACATCCCCACCTCGTTTCGTTCGGCGAGATTCTCTATCATGGGCGGGACTCCGCCACTACCCGTCCCGAAGACGGTCACCTTCCCGTCATACTCTTTCACGTATCCGGTCGTGCCGGGGGAGACCTGGATGCCGGTCAGCCTGATATGCGGGCGCTGGAGCGGATCCTGCGAGAGCGGGTCGACCCAGTACCGGAAGAGCATCCGGTACCTGCCGGAGACCTTTACCTCGTAGAGATAGGTCTCGGTGAACGTACCGTCTTCACGGAGTTCGGCCTGGTAGTCTGCGATAACGAGATCACCTTCAAACAGGCCGGGGATGACCAGGGCGAGGAGGCATGCGCCCAGAGCGATTGCTATCGCGATAATGAGGAGGGTGGTGATCTGCCGCTTTTCTTCCACCGGATCCCACCTCTAGAACTCAATTTTCGGGGGCGTCGCGATTGCCTCTTCAAACTCCAGGTAGGTGAGTTTCCGGAGCCCGAGGAGCCGTGCCACGATGTTCGAAGGGATGACATCGCAGAGGGTATTGAACTGCTGGGAGATGTTGTTGTAGGTGTACCGCTGCCGTGCGATCTCTTCCTCGACCCCCCTGACGGCATCCATCAGGTTCATCACCGTGGTATTGGTCTTGAGGTCCGGGTAGTTCTCAGCAACGGCAAAGAGCCTCCCGAGGAGAGAGCGCGACTCGCGCTCGATTGCATTGAGGTCGCCGGGACCGGCCGTACCCACGCTTGTCCGCATCGCGGTGACTTTTTCGAAGGTCTCACGCTCGAACTTCGCATAGCTCTTCACCGAGCCGAGCAGCTGGTCGATCATGTCGAGCCGTTTCTTCATCGCCACCCGTATCTGGCCAAGGGTGGCCTCTGATGAATTTTTCAGGCTGAAAAACCGGTTGTAGACCCCGATGAAGTAGAAGACAAATCCGACCAGTATGAGGAGGATCAGCCCTCCGATAATCCAGGGAATGAGACTTCCTAATGCCATATCGTACCGATCTTAATGGTGAGCACCCCGGGGATAAAGTATTGGGTGAAGACGTGACTTTCCGGCCTCATCCCTGGCAGCCGGGTTCGGTTGCACCGGTGTGAGAGCTGA
>DUGL01000031.1:0-413 GCA_013331415.1 Methanoregulaceae archaeon
CGGAGGAGCGGCGGGACCGTGGCGTACGCACCCGGGATCAGGTAGACGCTGATGCCGAAGATGAACGAGATCCCGATAACAAAGATCTTCCGGGAGTCGAGCATCCTGGTCGTGATGGTCTGGAAACCCCCCACGATGATGAACCCGGCGACGTAGATGAGCGTCCCGCCGATGACCGGGCCCGGCATGATCAAAAAGACCGTGGCAAGGACCGGGAGGAATGCCAGCACGATCAGGATCCCGCCGGTCATGAACCCGATGTACCTGCTCGTCGCGCGGGTGGCAATCGAGAGCCCGATGTTGGACGACGACCCGGTCTGCCCCATCCCCCCGAACAGGCCGCCGAGCCCGGTCGCGATCCCGTCGGCAAAGAGCCCGTTTCGTATGTTCTTCATGTCCGGCCGGACCCAGTC
>DUGL01000031.1:593-1207 GCA_013331415.1 Methanoregulaceae archaeon
GAGCTGTCCCGGAGCCCAGATGGTAACGCCGACCGTCACCGAGAGCGTGATGATCGAGATTGCCGTAACCATCAGGTCAGGGGACGTTGCCGACCCGGCCATCCCGAAGAACTGCGGCAGGGCATACGGCACCACGGCAACCCCGAGCATCATGATCACCAGGCCTGTTACCTCGACGGGGAAGAGAACCCGGAGTCGCTGGACTACCCGGGAGAGCCCGACCTGCACCGCCCCGGAAAAGACGGTCATACCGCAGAGGAGCGAGAGGCCCCCGGACTGGAGGGCGAGGATCGAGGCCGAGACGAAGTTGGGGCCGGCTACCCGTGGGATGAGGAACCCGGAGCCGAACTCCGGGTGCTTTATCGCCTGGAAGATCGTGGAAACACCATTCGCGAGTATCGACATCGAGACGAAGAACGTGGCAGCGCCTGCCTCGATACCCGCAGCCCGGGCGACGAGGATCGGGAAGACAAACGCCGTCGCGACGATGCCCGTATGCTGCAGGCCGAGCAGGAAGACCTGGGGAAACGGCGGCCTGTCATCTGCAGCATACGTGAGATCGGGGGGGCGCATCGCACACGGAATGAGGATGTTTTACTATTTAAAGCGGTTCA
>DUGL01000031.1:1283-3165 GCA_013331415.1 Methanoregulaceae archaeon
TCGGGGATCACCCTGCCGCAGGTACGTCCGGTCCAGGGGAATAATTCAACCTGTTCTCCGGGTGCGGTCACCACCCCCTCCTCTCCCCCTTTGCCGAAGGGCCGGACAGATACCCTCATCAGGAACCCTCTCCAAACCCTGAAGACAGGAACACCCTGCCATGGATGCAGTTGCGGCGACACAGCTCAGTAAATCATTCGGGTCCGTCACTGCGGTCGACGATGTCAGCATCACCGTTCCGGAAGGCGAGATCTTCGGGTTCCTCGGCCCGAACGGTGCGGGCAAGACCACGACCATCCGGATGCTGACCGGTGTGCTGATCCCGGATGCGGGATCGGTAAAGATCTTCGGGACGGACGTGCATGACAACCCGCTCGGCGCCAAGCTGAAGATGGGCATCATTCCCGAGAACGGCACGGTCTACAGCGACCTCACGGCGGTCGAAAACATCCTCCTGACCGCGAAGTTCTTCGGCATGGACAAGGCCGCCCGGGAAGAACGGGCAGACGAGATCCTCGACCGGATCGGGCTTGCCGACCGGCGGGACGATCTTGTCCGGACCTTCTCGAAGGGGATGCGCCAGCGGATCAGCATCGCGTGTGCCATCGTCCATGCGCCGCCGCTCCTGATCCTCGACGAGCCGACAACGGGCCTCGATGTGTACAGCCGGCGCCTCGTGATTGATACGGTCCGGCGGATGAACCGCGAGGGGAGCACGGTCCTCCTCACCACGCACAATATCGAGGAGGCAAACGCGCTCTGCTCGGTGATCAGCGTCATCGACAGGGGCAGGATCGTGGCAACCGGGAGCCCGGAGCGGCTCAAGAGCACCTTCGATACCTCGCGGTATGTCGAGATCGCATTCGAACAGCCGGTGATCCCGGGGCTCCTCCTCGCCCCCGGCATCTCGCGGGCGGAGCCATGGGGGGACAAGTGGCGGGTCTACTGCGACGACCCGGACAGGGCAGTGAAGCACCTTGCGTCCGTTGCAGAACGGGAACGCCTGACCATTGTCTCAGTCGCGACCTCGAAACCCACGCTTGAAGAGGCGTTCGTGAAACTGACCGGGGGGGTGTAACCCGGTGGACTGGGGCCTCTTTCTCCGGAGCATCCGTGTCATCACCGAGAAGAATATGCGGATCTACTACGTCAAGGGCCCGGTCGTGGTCTTCGGCCTGCTCTTCCCCCTCATCATGTTCCTGACGTTCTTCATCGGGCGGGACCTCGACCTCGTCCTCTTCTTCCCGGGATTTTTAGGCATGATGCTCTTTTTCACCGCGTCCTCTGTCGGCCCGCTTATCACCCCGTGGGAAAAGCGGGAGAAGACCTATGAGCGGCTCCTCTCCCTGCCGGTCATCCTCGAGAGCATCATCATCGGCGACATGATGGCCGGGGCACTCTTCGGCATTGCCATCACGACGGTTGTCTTCGTCGTATCCGCCATGCTCTTCCAGCTCCCGATCCTGAATGCGGCCCTCCTGTTCGCCGGGTTCGTGCTCGGTTCGGTCACCTTCGCTGCACTCGGCTCCCTCCTCGCCTCTCCGACCACGGACAACCCCTCGAACATCATGATGCTCTCAAGCCTCGTCCGCCTGCCCCTCATCTTCATCTCGGGGATCTTCATCCCGCTCGGCCAGCTGACCGGCTGGTTCTTTGTCCTGACCTCCCTCTCCCCGCTCACGTACCTCGTCGACCTGTTCCATGCGGCGCTGAACGGTGATGCGGTATACCCGCCATGGGTCGATGTGCTGGTGCTCGTGGCCGTCATTCTCCTGTTCGCCGGGGCCACAAAGGTCATCCAGCAGCGAAACCTCGTGAAGGGGATCTAGGGTATCGCAGGGGGAGAAGACGCTTTTCTGGCAGACCGGGCCCTTGCGAAAGA
>DUGL01000031.1:3326-6337 GCA_013331415.1 Methanoregulaceae archaeon
ATCGCAGCCTTCTCCTGTTGGAACGCCAGTTCCCGTGTCAGCCGGAGGTAGCTCTCAAGCCGCGATACCGGGAGGGTCCCGCAGGATACTGCCTCCCGGACGGCACAGCCCGGTTCCCGCTCGTGCCTGCAGTCGTGGAACCGGCAGCCGGCCGCAAGATCGAGGATATCGGGGAACGTGCCGGCAATGCCGGCGGATGCCGTGCCGATGCCGACCTCCCGGAGCCCGGGGTTGTCGATCATGAGCGCCCCGCCGGCGAGGATGAAGAGCTGGCGGACGGTGGTGGTGTGGCGGCCTTTCCCGTCGTAGTCCCTGGTGCCGGATATCTCCTGCACCGGTCGCCCCAGCAGCCGGTTGATCAGCGTGGACTTGCCGACGCCCGAGGATCCGATCAGGACGACCGTCTTCCCGGGTGCGAGGAACGATTCAAGGCTCGTGATACCCTCGCCGGTCAGGGCACTGACGGGGATGACCGGGATGCCGGATGCTGCGAGATCAAGGTCTCCGGCAAGGGCGGCAGGGTCGTCCGCGAGATCGGCCTTGTTGATCACCACCACCGGCCGGGCACCGGAGGCGTGGGCGATCGCCAGGTACCGCTCGATACGCCGGGCGTTCAGGTCGTGGCCTGTGGCGGTGACGATGAAGACCGAATCAATGTTTGCAGCGATGACCTGGTCGGGCCCCTCCCGCCCCGCGGCTCCCCGCGTGAACACGGTCGTTCGCGGGAGGATGTCGACGATCACGGAGGTCCCGGCCTCCGGCTGGTGGAGCAGCACGACAAAATCGCCCACCGTGGGGAACCGGCCGAGCCGTTTGAGGGCGCCGGAGATCCCGGCCATGACCGACCCGCGGTCGATCAGGACTTCCCAGGCGGTCTTCTGCCGGCAGGCCACCCGCCCGGGCAGGAGGTACGGGCCGGAATAGTGTGCGAACGCTTCTGTATGGTCGGCAGTCCAGCCGAGCTGGTCGAGGGTAGGGGGGTGCGGCTGCCCGCATCCCGGAGATGCATCGTTCATGAAAAAAACCTGAACTGTTGTGGATGAGGGTAGTTTGCGAAACGCCAAGTGTTTTGTGGTCGCGGTCGCGCATGCCAGGGGAGAGAATCAGGTTCCCCGTCATGTGATGAGCGGGTTCCTGCACCGTGAGTGAGACGGTCATTGAAGAACCGAACCAGCCCGGCAGCCTGTTTTTGTCTGCGTAAGGTGCGAGTGATGCCCTGATGAACGTATACACCCCGCAGGAACTGGCAAGGTCCGGGGACCTGGACGATTAATTATCCGGCTCTATTTCATCGAATGCCCGCTCAATCCTCTCAAGAAAATTCCGTGCATCCGAGATGATGATCTCTGCTTCTCCGGGAGTCATCGCAGCATCAAGGTTGTAGTCAATGGTCTCCCGGCGCTCTTTGGCATGGGAGAGTGCCCGGCCATACCTTTCTTCTATACGCCCTTTCTTGACAAATTCAAGCCCAAACAGAAGGATAAGACCTTTATGACCTTTTGGGTGGAGATCATGGCTTGCAAGCAGAGCCCGGGCAGCATAGAACATGGAATAGTATGCCCGGCTGACAGCATCGTTATAGAACCCTCCTTTTAAAAGGTAGAGAGCAGCTTCAAGCGTGTCTGCGGCAAGGACGAGATCGCGGTCAGGCAACCGTTATCCCCTCTCTCATGACATGGGAACCAAACGGGGATGTTGTGCTGAAGGATTCTGCATTCATCACTTTTACTGACAGATAGATCCCGGAATCGACCATGACATCAAATGCAAGGCCGGTCATTGCACGCCAGCCCTCATGTTCATTTCCGTTCCAGAGTACGAGGAGATCGATATCCGATTCTGCCGTTGCATCGCCTCTCGCGACCGATCCGAAGAGAATGATCTTCTCGATATGGGTATGATACTGCGCCTGGGCCAGCCGGACGAATTGTCGGATGACAGGTTTGTACCGCTCATGGATGGGCATGGTTTCGTACATGATCCTTCCCCGATCCACGATAAATACTTACCCGTGGCCTTTTTCATCGGTTCTGCCATGGTCCTGACTGCGGGAGCTCGGCCCCTTTCTCCGGCGCTCCTCTTAAGGGGAACCTTTTTGCCGCTCCCCACCGGTGGCACCCCCTGGTGCATCTCTTTAAGACTGAGCCGGGCAGAGAACCTGTACATGGCTGGCCAGGCAGGGCATCCCGGGACTGTGGGTCCCCCCTCTTGTCCTGCACCCCTCAACCCGGGGCTGGCCTGCATCCCCCTCTCGGGACCCGATGCCGATGCGGCAGCCCGGCTCTACACCCGGGTCTTCCTCGCCGATGAGCCCACCTCCCGCTGCTGTGCCCTCGACCCTGCCCGGTTCCTCCCGTACGCCCGGTTCTATGTCCGGTCCCTGGTCGGCAAGGACCTGAGCTTCGTGGTCAGGGACGAGGCGACCGGGGACCTCGCCGGGTTCATCTTCTGCCTGGACCTCACCCACGACCTGGCTGAAGAAGGGCCGCTGATGGCGGAATTCCTGGCGCATTTCCGGCCGGTCGTGGTCATGATCGATGAACTGGAGTCCCGGCACCTCGCACCGGACCAGACCCCGGCCGGGTCGGCACTGCACCTCTTCCAGATCGGCGTTGCGCCCGAGTACCGGCAGAGAGGGCTCGCAACGGCCCTGATCGGCCGTGCGCTCGCCCATGCACGGGGCCGGGGGTTCCGGCAGGCTGTCGCCGACTGCACCAATGCCCCATCGAAACAGGTGTTTGCGAGGTGCGGTTTTTCTGAACGGGGATACACGCCGTACGAGGAGTTCATCCTGGACGGTGACCGCCCCTTTGCCGCACTCGACGGGGGGCTCTCCCTGATGGTGCGGGACCTGGACCCTGCGCCGTAGTTCCCGGCACCTGTTCCTGGAGCGTCATCTGATGCTGGTATGCAGGGTGCACCCCGGCAGCCTCCTCTCATACCCGGGACAGGGCCATCGGAACAGCTTGCCTTTCCCCCGGTAAAGGAGCGGGGCATCCGCAGGAGTCTTT
>DUGL01000031.1:6368-6638 GCA_013331415.1 Methanoregulaceae archaeon
GGACGGCATGACCGGCAATCCTCTCCGCCGATCTGACCTTTGTCGTGCAGACGCGATCATGCCGAGGTATTGTTCCCGCGTTATGGGTAGTGAGCGCCGGTTGGCGAGGAGGGCATTGATGAGGGTACATTGCCGCTCACTCCAGACTTCGTTTTGGACAGATCTCACCCCTGCAGCCGATTGTTTCACGAACCGGATCCGCTCTCTCCTGTTCTTCTCCCGGAATTCCGGATCAGGCGGGTTCATCATTCACTCCGAAGGATGAGCAGA
>DUGL01000155.1 GCA_013331415.1 Methanoregulaceae archaeon
GAGAGCGCAAGGAGCGCCGAGCGGTTCCAGGTGATCTGGCGTGAGAACAGGTTCACGAGCGGTTTTGTCGCAAGGAACCCGGACAGGGCAGGGAGCGTGAAGCAGAGGGTCCCAAAGAACCTGATTTCCTGGTGGTAGCGGAGGCTCGCTCCATCGATGATAAACCCGAGGATGAGAATGATGGCGAGCGAGACCGGCCAGGAAGGAGCAACAAACAGGAATCGTGAAAGCCGCTCAATCCTCACATCCCCCCCCACCGGTTTCATGGCACTGTCTTCCTGCAGATCTGGAGGAGCCCCGGCCCCTTTTTTAGTGTTCCCGGACATGCTCATCGAGCCGCCCGAAATAGTTCTGGTACCGTGCCTTCATCATCGGGTGGTCCGGGAGGTTTGTCTGGCATCCCGGCACCTCAACGACAAACGAGGCAGTGACCGTGCCGATCCTGCAGCAGACCAGCGGGTCACAACCCTGTGCATAAGCCGAGAGAAAACCGGCCCGGTATGCATCTCCGGCACCGGTTGGATCGGCCAGCCGGACAGGGAGGGCAGGGATATGGTGCTCTGCCCCGCCGGCGTACAGCGTGCTCCCGTGAGCTCCCATCGTGAACACGGCCATGGGAACCTCTGCGATCAGCTCTTCGCGGGTGCACCTGAGGAGCCGGCACATCAGGTCCACCTCGTGCTGGTTTGCAAAGAGGAGCGAGATCCTGGAGATGACATCCTGCAGCTGTTCAGCCGTATACCGGTGGAGATCCTGGCCCGGGTCAAAGGATGCAAACCCTGCCTTCTCTGCAACCTTCACGTTGTAGACCGGGTCGGCAGTGGCCATGTGCACGAACGGGAGGGCAGGGGGATCTGAGATCCGGAAGATATCAGATGCCCCCCACTCAAAGAAGGTGACCTGGTCGCCGGCAGGGTCGGTGAACATGAACGCGGTCGGGGTATGACGGTCCGGGACCCGGTACAGCTGGAGCACCACCCCCTGCCCCTCGAGCCACCGCTCGTACTCGCTCCCGGCAAAGTCACTACCCACCGCGGAGAGCAGGGTTACCTTCCCGCCGAGGCGGGCAACACCGGCAGCGATATTGGCTGCTCCGCCACCGAACATGATCGTGCGATCGGAGATGGTCGTCGAGGCATTCTTCTGCGGGAGAGCGACGACCCGCGAGATATGATCGATGGCGGTATGACCGACCACATGGATCATAGCTCGCATACGTCCTTGAGCTGGAGCGGGACATCCCGGAGGGCTTTTCCCACCACCGATTTTGCAATCCGCACAGCATGCTCTTCCGAGTCAGCCCGGAAGACTTTCATATCGAGGAGCAGCCCGACGAGCGCAGTGTTGGCGACAACCAGGGCGCTGTTCAGTTCACCTTCGCAGAACGGACAGGCGAGCATCCCTGCCTCAACCTCAACGTACTTTGCCGAGGGGTTCAGCCTTTTTCCGGCTTCGCTGATGGCAATCCCTATCGCATCATCGAGGGACTTTACATCCCGGAGCACCCAGGCGGATTCAAGAGTCACAAGATAATCAGGCATAGTCTCTACCAGGATTCCGGATGGAAATGTTCACCTGCCGCCATCCGTTCGGTCAGTCTCACGGGGAGGCTCCCCTTTCCGAGGCAGAGGATTGCCACCGGGCGGATATGCGCCGGGAGGTCCAGGATCTCCCTGACCTCGTCCTCGTCAAAGGCACCGACCCAGCAGGACCTGACCTGGCGTGCATGGGCAGCGAGCATGAGGTAGGTGCAGGCAATGGTCGCATCCTGGACAGCGTACAGGATTCCGCGTTCGCCATATCGCGACATGGACCGCACGTAGTTTGCACAGACCACGAAGAGGGCAGGCGCATTCTTCACCTGGGGCTGGGCGAATGCCGCATCCGAGAGTGATTCCTTCCTCCCGGGATCCCGGACAAGGACCAGATCCCACGCCTCGAGGTTACCGGCGCTTGGCGCCGTTGTAGCGCACTGGAGGAGGAACGCGAGCTCGTCATCGGTGAGTTCGTCACTGCTGTAGTCCCTGACCGAGCAGCGGGTATTCAGGAAGTCAAAGAATTCAGATGAGTCCATTCTCTGAGAGCACCTGCCATGCACCCTGTGCAGCGGTGGTCGCGGCACTGATGGCCTCGGAGAGCTTCAGGGAGGCTGCCCCGTAACTGTCGCTCTCTGTCAGGCTGATTGCATCACTCATCAGGCTGATGGCTTTCCGGAATTCCATCCGTTCAGTTCCCCGGTAGGCAAACTCGAGCTCGCTCCGGACTGATTCGAGGACCATGATGAGCATCCGTCTCGCCCCGGGCCGCTCGGTATCCGGGAACCCGGCGAGCGCTGTTGTGAGCTGCGAACAGACGATCAGTTCAGATTTCGCCCGTTCGGCAAACTGGTAACTCTTCACTGCTGTCCTGAGATCCATGTTCTCACTATCAGCTCAGCGGATAAAGATAGTTGCGGCAGGGGGGTGTCACCCGGAGGTGTGGGCACAGAGGTCCGATGATGAAAACGACGGGAGGCACATCCCATCAGACACCGGAGGCATGGTTACCACGACCGCCCACGATCTGTTGCAGCCGGGAACCTGGTGGATCCTGTGCCGGATACACGATTGTTCCTGGCACGTCGGTCTCTTTTCTTGGCGAGGGTGTTTAAAATAACGGAGTATAGGGGGCGGATCGCGGCTCCACCCCCCGTGATACACGCCGCCGCTCCTGATACATACCGCGAGGGCTCTGTCCCCCGACCCCGGGCGGCCGTCCGGGCGCCTCGTTACCGGTGGTCAAATCAGAACCGGGCACCCTGGCGGCTGTTCGGTGACTGTTCATACGAGCCAGGAGAAATAACGGTACCATCTGACCCGCAGGTAACAGCGAGAGGGCTCTTTTAAAAAACGAAAGGGGGTGGGCAGGGTATTATCGGGAAGATTTCTGTTTTGCGCCCATGACGGTAGATTTTGCCCGGCGCATTCTGTGCCTGACCATGGGGTTTGCGGCAGGCGCACCGCCCCCGCGCCCGCCACGGCCGCCTCGTCCACCACGGCCGCCACGCCCGCCACGGCGGAACCCTCTCCCGTCACCACTTGCTTCGTCAAGTTTCCGGAGTGATGCTCCTGCTTTGAAACGCTGGTTGGGGCCTGCCCGCTTCAGCTCGCCTTCTGCCCGGGGTACAAGCCGTATCTGGCCCTTGACGCCCTTCACCTGCACCCACTGCACTGTTCCTGTCTTACCCATAATGAGAACTCCCTATTGATTATGTCCGGCGTTCACTTAAACCTTCTTGACAGGGGACCCCGGTGACTTCTGCCGCTGTATCTCCTGCTTCAGCACCTCGCTCACCAGCCTGCCGTCCACCGAACCGCGCACCTCGGCCATCACGAGCCCCATCAGCGGGCCCAGCGCTCCCATCCCCCGTTCGGCAACAAATTCGCTGCGGGCCTCCACGATCGTGCTGACGATCTTCTCGAGCGCTTCGCGGGTCACGGCCGGGGCGCATGCAGATACGGCCCCATCGACCGTTGCACCACTGAGGATGGATTCAAGGATCCCGGGTACGGCCTCCTTTGCTGCACGACCTTCCTCCACCGCAGCCAGTACCGCGATGATGTCATCATCACGGAGCAGGGAGACATCGGCACCTGCCCGCGAGAGTTCCTTGATGCTGGCAAGCAGGGTCCGGGCGGTAAGGGACGGTGAGATGCCCCGGGCAACCGCCCGCTCAAAGAGCGCCACCTGCGCCGATGAAGCAATCTGGGAGGCAATGGCCGGGTCGAGCTGCAGGTCGCGGGCAAACCGCGCTCCCTTGTCGATGAGGAGTTCAGGGACCGGGAGGGCTGCATACCATGCGGGATCGATCCGGACCGGGAAGACATCGGTCTCGGGATACATGCGGGCTGCACCCGGGAGCGGGCGCATGTATGCCGTGCTCCCGCCTTCCAGCATCTTCCGGGTCTCTTCCGGCACACCCTCCATGGCGCTCACGGCCCGCCGGATTACCTGGCGGGCTGCGCAGGCTGCCCTCGCGGCATCAGCTGCGACAAGGACGATACACTCGTCGGCTCCGGCACCAAGATGTGCCCTGAGAGCGTCCACTTCCCCGCTCGTTATACCGTATGCCGGGAGCTCGTCCGAATGAAAGATCCCGCCAACCCCGCACTTCCGGGCATAGTCGGCAAGCTCACTCCCCAGCCTGCGCCCGGGCTGGATCTCACGGCCGACCAGGCCGGCAAATCCCGTGAGGCGCACCGCAAGGATCTGTTCTGCCGTGCGAAGTATCGCTGATCCGGTCCCGGCAAAGAGACCGGTCACATCGTGGGTGGTCTCCTCCACCCGGGCGTCCCTGCGGCGGAGTTCGGCCCGTATCTCGAGGAGGCTTACCTGGCGGCGGACTTCGCGCTCAACGACCTCAGTGATGAGATCGAGCTCCTGCACCCCTTTGATCTCCACCCGGGCACCGTCCCGGATCGAGATGTTGATGTCCTGCCTGATGGTACCGAGACCACGCTTCACCCTGCCCGTGGACCGGAGGATCATCCCGAGATAACCCGCGATCTCCCGGACCTCGTCAGGGGTTCGCATGCAGGGAGAGGTGGTGACCTCGACGAGCGGTATCCCGAGGCGATCAAGCGAAAAGGTATCTCCTTCGACCCGCTGTGCCGCCTCCTCTTCAAGGCAGAGGGTCTCGATCGTGCCCCCGTTCGGGAGTGCCCCGTCAATGGCAACGAGCGCTGTGCGCTGGAACCCGCTCGTGTTTGAACCGTCGATCACGAGTTTGCGCATCGTGTGTACCTGGTCGATCGGGGTCATGGCGCACATCCGTGCGATCGTACAGCAGAGCTCGAGCGCTTCGGCATTCAGGGGGGTTGGCGGCTCTTCATCGCATTCCACGAGGCAGATGGTATCGTATGCATAGTAGCCGAACCTGCGTTCGTGCTTCATCTCCTCCTGTGCGGCTGCATCGATCTCTCCGAGTTCGCTTTCCGTGGCCCGCAGGTAGCGGAAGAACTCGCCGCTCCTCTCCTCGAACTTCCGGAGCACGGTCGGGCAGTGGCAGAAGAGCTTCCTGCTCGTGTTCAGCTGCTGGTGGATCTCGATTCCTGCCTTGAGGCCGAGCTGTTCATACTCCATCAGCGCGACCTCCCCGTCATCTCTCCAGCAAGACAGGTCGTCATCAGGGCCCCGGCATGCTCCGGGTCCTTCTCGTTTCCAAGCACCCACATCAGTTTTACCAGCGCGACCTCGGGCAGCATATCTTCTCCCTGGATGACCCCGGCCCTGATGAGGTCGCGCCCGGTGTCATACACCCGGTCGCAGACCCTCCCGTGCAGGCACTGGGATGTCATCACGACCATGGTGCCGGCGTCCACCAGGTCCCGGATGGCAGGGATGAGTGCGGTGCTGACATGACCGAGCCCGGTTCCGGCGATCACGAGCCCCCGGTATCCCGCAAACGGCGCGAGGGTTTCCGGCTGCATACCGGGGAATGAGTACAGGAGGCCGCAGCGCTCTTCGATGGCACAATTGAGGGCTGGCTCACGGTCGCTCCTCCGGACTGCGCTCTCTTCGAGTTCCACGGCAAGGGAGGGGTACCGGACCCTGCCGATCGGGGGTATCCCCACGCTCTGGAACGCATCCCGGCGCGAGGTATGCATCTTCCTCACCCGTGTCCCGCGGTGGATGGCGCAATAATCGTCACTGGTGGTGCCATGCATGACCACCGCGACTTCCCCGAGATCGCTCGTAGCAGCACTGGCACTCGCGAGGGCATTCATGGTGCTGTCGCTGCTCGGCCGGTCGGCAGACCGCTGCGAACCGACAAAGACGATCGGGACAGGGGTCGCGATCATGAAACTGAGCGCGGCGGCACTGTATGCCATGGTGTCGGTCCCGTGGGTGACGATGACCCCGACCGACCCGTTCCGGATCTCGTCGTAGAC
>DUGL01000007.1 GCA_013331415.1 Methanoregulaceae archaeon
CGGCCATCCCTGCAGCCCAGACCGCTCCTATCAGCGTCTCCATGTGCTGCCCGAACTTCTCACGGATCATCCCGATCAGGGCCGCGATGCCCAGGGTGAAGCCAGCAGCGCCGATGAAGGGATCGATGCCGAGGAAATAGCCGAGGCCGACGCCCCCGAATGCTGCGTGGGCGAGTCCCCCGCTCATGGAGACCAGCCGCTTGACGACGACGAATGACCCGATGACGCCACAGGCGATGCTCGAAATGAGCCCGGCGATAACGGCGTTCCTGAAAAACTCAAAGCCGAGGATAGCAAGCATTTTTTATTTGTCCCCCCGTTCATGGTCACGGAAGACCCGGTGCGGCACACCGTGAGCAATCAGGTCAACCGGGCAATGGTAGGCTGCGGTGAGCATCTCTTCGGTGATCTCATCTGAATCATGGGTATAGATCCTCTGGTTGAGGCAGGCTATCCGGTTGACATGGGTGGATATTGCACCGATATCGTGGGTGACGAGGAGGATGGTCATCTTCTCGGTGAGTGCGTCCAGCAGGTCGAAGAGCTGATCTTCGGTCGGGATATCGACGTACACCATGGGCTCATCGAGGATGAGGAGCGCCGGGTCACCCACCAGGGCACGGGCGATGATAGCGCGCTGCTGCTCCCCGCCGGAGAGCGAGCGTATCGGCCTGCCGGAAAGGTGCAGGATGCCGGTCCGTTCCAGAGCGGTACGGGCGGCCGCATGATCCTCTGGCGAGAAGCGCTTCAGCGGGCCCGGGATATGGCCGAGCCTGCCGGAGAGAACCATCTCCTCCACGCTGATTGGGTACTGGAAGTCAAAGGTCCGGAACTGGGGGACATACCCGACCCTGCTGCGAGCTTCGCGGGGCGGTTTCCCCAAGACCCGGACCGTTCCCGCAGATACCGGGAGAAGCCCGAGGATCACGCGGAGCAGGGTGGTCTTGCCACCGCCGTTCGGCCCGATGACTGCGTAGAGGTCGCCTTCCCGGACCCGCAGGTCGACCTGGTCGAGGATCTGTCTGCCCCCCAGCGTGCAGGACACCTTCTCCAATGCAATGACCGTGCCCGTCACTTCCGCATCAGGCCCCCGCGAATGCCGCTGCCACCTTCTCCATGTTGACCAGGTAGTCAGGGGAAAGCGGATCGATGACCATCACGGTTCCCCCGATCTCCCGGGCTATGGTCTCTGCACCCCGGGTGCTCTCCTGGGCCTCGGCGAATACTACCCGGATGCCATGCTCCCGGGCAAGGAGGATCAGCGATTCGAGGTCCTTTGCCGTGGGCTCTTTTCCCTCCTGCCCGATGGAGACCACGGTAAAGCCGTAATCGCGGGCGAAATAGCCCCATGCCGGGTGCGTCACCAGGATGATGCCCGGGTTGTCACGGGAGAAGGCTGCAGTGATATTCTGGTCAAGGTCCCGAATCCGTGCGGTGTACCGGTCATGGTTCGCATGGTACACCTCAGCATACCCGGGATCTGCCCTGATCAGGGCATCCCGGATATTCCCTGCCATGACCGCTGCATTCCGGAGCGAGAGCCAGACATGGGGGTCCGGACCACCGTGGCTGTGGCCGGAAGTCTCTGCATGATTCACCAGGGAGCCGGGAGCCGCATGGTCATCATCGTCTGGCTCGTCCGGTTCCACAAGGTATGAGATGCCCCGTGAGCTGTCCACCACGTCAAGATCAGGATTCATGGTTTTGAGCCGTGACGCAAGCACATCTTCAACGGGAAACAATCCGGTCCCGACGGTCAGGTAGATATCAGCCCGGGCTGCCTGTTCAACGATCGCGGGCCGGGGTTCATACGTGTGGGGGTCAGAGCCAGGGGGTACCAGTACGAACACGTTCACCCTGTCCCCGCCAATCTCACGGACCATCTCCTCCTGCGGGGGCAGGGTGACCGCCACGAGGATCTCTTCTCCCTGGTCACCACGCTCCGTGTCTATGCACCCCGCCGCAGCGAGCAGGGCTGCAAGCATGGCGAAGATGATACAGAGCGTGGCGGATATTTTCTGATTCATTTTTTGCATATTAGCTCACTTTCTCATGTCCCGTCCCTGCTTCGGATTCCTCTCCGGTGTCTGACCCTGCCCCGGTCCAGGTCCGGCAGAGCGGGTCATGGCAGATCTCGCCACAGAGCCCCTCGGTCGGGTGCCCGAGCGAGCGGCACATCTTGTTCACCGCGTTCCGGGAGAGGCAGCTCTCGATCCGGGATGCTTCGTCACAGGCTTCGCTCCCCGAGAGCCCGTAGTGGGAGAGGATGAGCCCGAGGATCCGGTGCCGCCGCAAGAGGAAGGCCCCGTATTCGCTGCCAAAGCCGGTGAGGAGGACCTCCCCGTACCGCTCGTGCACGACAAAGCCCTCCCGCGCAAGTTCGCGTACGGTCCGCGTGACGGTGGAGGGGTCTACCCCGAACCCTTGGGCAATCTCCGATACCCGTGCCCTCCCCCCCGATTCAGAGAGATACTTCAGGTACCTGACCTTTGCCGGCGTCAGTTCAAGTCCTGAATAGTCCTGCATGACAAGTGTATCGATCCGCAAGCTCATCAAAATTTTGGTTATGTACCAACTTATGCCGATCCGGACGGGTAGGAGGTGCATCATGCATGCAATCGCTCATCCCTGGTGATCCCTGCTCATTCCCGACGGGAACAGCAGCATTGTATTTCGTCTTTTCCGGCGGGTAATTGCAGCCAGATCCAGGGTATCCCCAGGATCCAGGCTCTGGACCGCCGCCGGGGCACCCAGCGGGGGCGGCGGCGTTCATC
>DUGL01000186.1 GCA_013331415.1 Methanoregulaceae archaeon
CAGGCTCTATCCGGAGAGAGAACACATCCCCCTCCCGCGCGAGGCGTGCGAGCTCGATCCCGTGGGTAACCTGCCCCACGACCGTGTGAGCCGCAGAGGCGGGGGTGTCGGTCGTGTAGATGAAGACGCTCCCCCGCCCCCTCCCCTGGACGCGCACAGTCACCAGTCCTTCGCGCCGGGGGAGGAGGTTCTCGCCGGGAACGTCGGTCCCGCTCTTCCGGACATCTGCGATATGAGTACTTGCGGACCGCCCCACCTCGAACTGCCCGTCCTCATATGCGAGCATCAGGTGTTCAACGCTCACCGCAATGCCGGTATCGATGTGATCTTTCGCAAACCCTGCTGCCCGTATCATGACCTGGGTGATGATCTCCATGCCGTCCTCAAGGACGAGGTTCCCGTCAAGGGTCGTGAACGAACGGCTGGTATCCGCCCAGCTGATAACCTGTTCTATCCGTGTGATCTCATCCCCGGTCATCCACCGGTCAAGCACCCCCATCCCGGAGACAACCTTCCCGATAACACCGCCACCTGCCGCAGCACCGAGATCCGCGGAATGGTGCATCTTTGAAAAGACGAGGTAGGAACGCCGGGGATCATATCCGCCGCAGCCGAGGACTACCTCACCGCGTTCGTAGAGGTATGGGCTCCGTGCAGGTGTGATATCGCTTGAAAAAGGGCCGAATGCGGCCGCGTACCGGTCATGCCAGTGTATCCTGAGCGGTTCCTGTACAGCGAACCCGGTAAAGATTTCAGCGCCGGGGCCTGTCGGCTCAATAATAATTTCACCCTGGGTAGAAAAGGCCCTGAAACTTGAGGTCTGTGCGGATTCCCGTGTTGCAGGACGGATAACCGCCACACAGCACCGGGGATCCTTTTCCATCACCACATCTGCCAGCCGCGCCCCTTCTTTCACTTCAATTCGTTGACCATCAACGCGGACAGAGATGGCGGTCATTATTTCGGTGCAGCCTTCCCCATAATCTCGCGTTCGTCTTCAGTAAGGCTGGCAAGGACATCTTCGGTCTTGCCGATCTGGATGATTTTACCGCCCCGCATGAGGGCGAGCCGGTCACAGATTTCTTTTACAAATTCCATGTCGTGGGAGACGACAATGAAGGTCTCGTCCATCTCTTCGCGGGCATTGATGATCGAATGCTTGACATCGATCTTGGTGAGGGGATCCATGGTGCCCGTCGGTTCGTCGAGGATGATCAGGCGGGGTTCACGGATGAGGACCTGGGCAAGGGCGACCCGGTGCCGCTCTCCTTCCGAGAGCTGTCCGGGGTGGCGTTCAAGGATCTCCCTGCTCTTGTCTTCCGGGAACCCTGCCATCTTGAGGGTGAGGATGGCTTTTCGCATGGCAAGTTCCTTGGGGAACTCAAGCCCGATGGCATCGGTCAGGTTGTCGAGCACCGTCCGGTGGGGGTAGAGGTCGTATTCCTGGTGGAGCAGACCAATGTATCCCTTGGCCCGCCCCCGGTTCTCTATACCCGGCTTGGTCATGTCAACGAGGTCGTCTCCGATCAGGATGTTCATTTCTCCCGATGTTGGCTCTATGATTCCGGAGATGATACGGGAGAGGGTCGTCTTCCCTGCCCCGCTCTTCCCGATGATTCCAAAGATCTCCTTTCCAAAGACTTCGAATGTTACCCCGTTCACGGCTTTGACGACCCCACGGTCTACAGAGATGTACCGTTTGTAGACATCGCGCGCAACCAGAATTTTATCACCGAGATCGGGCGTTTCGTGCTCTTCATTATCGCCGATCCCGGCCATGAATGTCTGGATAACTTCTTTCGGGCTCCCCAGTTTCACGACGGATCCGTTCTCGAGGAGGAGCGCCCGGTTTGCCACTTCTTCGATAACCTGGGAAAAATGGGAGGTGACGACCATTCCCATGGCATTACTTCTCGCAGCATCGGTGAGCATCGTGTGGACGAGGTGGGCCGTCTGCGGGTCAAGTGTTCCGGTCGGCTCATCGGCAAAGAGGAGGAACGGTTCTTTGGCAAGCTGCCGGGCAAGGACCACCCGCTGTTTCTCACCTCCTGACAGATCACGGGCAATGTGCATCATGCGGTGCGAGAGGCGCACCTGGTCAAGGAGATCCGCAGCACGGTTGATTGCCTTGTCGGAAGGGAAATTGATGTCATCAAGCGCATGGAGCACGTTCTCTATGACCCGGTCGTTGCCATAGAGGGCAAATGTCCGCTGGAACATGATTGCCGTGCTCCGCATAATCCGCCGTTTCATGGCGCTGTTCTTCTCGTCCCATAAATCGACGTCAAGCGCCTCCATTTCACCGTTGCACTTCGGGCACGGTGATCCCGCGTTACTCCCGGAACTCACGAACTCGCACGAGCGGCAGGCGGCAATATGGTATATCACGCTCCCCTCAGTGGGTGGCTGTTCAACACCACGGATGAGGTGCATCAGGACGGTCTTTCCCGCCCCGCTTCGCCCGATAATACCGAGGATCTCTCCTTCTCCTATCTCAAAAGAAATATTGTTCAGGACCCGTTTTCCCTCGAAGTCCATGCAGAGATTATCTACCGTGACCAGTGGTTTCATTCCTCTCCTCTCATAACCTGATTTAATCGTTGTGGCATATTACTCTTTATATAAGAACAAAGCTGGAGGGTCACCCGGTACTAATCCGTTTGACAATTTCAATCACTTCCCGCACGTTTTTCACTACGTGATCTGCTGCCTGGTAGAGCTCAGCGGGTTTGTCCCCTGGCTGCTCTTCGGTGAGGATCGCGATATCGGCCCGCTTCATGGCGCAGAGGTCATTGATCCCGTCCCCCACCATCACTACCCGGTCGTACTCGCCCTGAAGATCAGCGACAATCTGGGCTTTTACGGTCGGGGTTGCAACCCCGTAGACCCGGTCCCGTGGAATCCCGAGGTAATCAGCCATCTTCTCGAGTTTGGTAACCCGGTCCCCGGACGCAATAAAGGTGGGGATGCCGAACTGGTGGAGCTCGGTAATCGCTTCCTTCGCCCCCTCGAAGGGTCTCCCCCCGGTGGTGACGGTGAACTCGATGGCTTTCTTTGCCATGTTCAGGATCACGCCTGAATTCAGGGTGACAACTTCCTCCCGCTGACAGACCGACCAGACATTGCGTATGCAGTCCTGGAGGTCACCAACGGTGGCACGGGTATCGTTATAGAGGACATCCCCGATATCAGCGGCGGTGGTGATCTTCCGGGTGCAGCTGATCCCAAACCCGGCATGCTGCGAGACAAGGTAGGCTGCGAGCAGGGTATGGGGGGGTGTGCCTATGATCTGCCGGGAATGGACATGGATGACCACGAGGACCCGTTCCTGGGAGCTGAAGGTGAGGGTCACGGTCTCGATTCCGGGAAGAAGTTCCTGCCGCTCCACATCCTTTGCAACCCGGTAGGTATGGAGGAGCGTCCCTGCACTATCAAAGACCACCGCAATTGACATGGCTGACCCGGTTCCCGTAAAGTTCTTTGGAGCCTGCTGGCATGTACTACAGTACACGCCCATGAATGTACCTGATACAGCAGAGAAAATAAAGAAGATGGAGATCCGTGGTGCGGGGAGGATTGCCCGGGCAGCGGTCTCTGCACTCGCAGTTCACTCTGCTGCCCGTCCCGAGGAAGACTTTGGCAGGTACCGCGATGAGATGGAACGTGCCGCAGCACTCCTCATAGCAACCAGGCCTACCGCGGTATCGCTGCCTAACGCCGTCCACTTGGTGATGCGGCCTCTCAGGGGCGGGGCCGGACCGGTTACCACGGCAAAAGAGCAGTTCTCGGAAGCATGCGAGGCCTTCATCAGCGCATCGGAGGGTGCAGTGAAGCAGATCGGGAACGTGGGCGCCCGGCATATCAGGGAAGGGGACGTGGTCCTGACCCACTGCAACTCGGAGGCAGCACTCGCATGTCTCCTCGAGGCACATGCCAATGGCACCCGTTTCTCGGTCTTTGCAACCGAGGTCCGGCCGGGAAACCAGGGGCTCCTGACGATACAGACCCTGAATGGTGCCGGTATCACGACGAATTACATCGTTGATTCTGCAGTGAGGTACTTCATGAAGGAGGTCGACCTCGTGATTGTTGGCGCGGATGCGGTCTCGGTGAATGGAGCAGTGGTGAACAAGATCGGGACCTCCCAGATCGCCCTCGCAGCCCACGAGGCCCGCACCAACTTCCTCGTGGCTGCCGAGACTTACAAGTTCGCCCCGCGGACGATACTCGGAGAGTTCATCGCGATCGAGGANNCGGGATAGCACCGAGCTGCTTGACCCCGAGACCGCCCGGCTGCTCCCGCACGTCACGCCACGAAACCCGGTTTTCGATGTCACCCCGGCCGAGTACGTTGACCTTATCCTGACCGAGGCAGGGGCGATCCCCCCGCAGATGGCCTACATCATCATCCGGGATTACCTGGGCTGGGATATCAGGGAGTTTCACCAGGCATCCGGCAGGGATGATGAGCGTCCTCCCGGCTGCTGATAGGGGTCAGTTCAACCTGGCCTGCCAGTATTTTTCCGCGTGTGGCACCGGCATCCCGGTTCAGGAACATCGTGATGAGCCTTTTCATGGTCTCTCCCTGCGGGCCGGAGACGGGGTTCACCGGCAGTTCGCAAGATGTCCGTCCGGAATTTTTTAATTTTTTCCGCCCGACCGTTGAGTGGTTATCCGCAGGTGACATGAAACCGCTCCTAGCGTTTTCCCTGCGTGGGGCATGTGCCAGAGCGGTCTCCTTCGCATCTCATCCTGCATGGGCATCACGCTCTCCTGTGCAAAAGCCGGGTTGCCGGGCGGGCATTTGATAAGGCCTGGTTGCAGAAATGATCGGGTGTGAGCTGCGATGGAGCTGAAGTTTACCAAGCTGCAGGGAAACGGGAATGATTTCATCCTGATCGACGAGTTTGAATGCATGGTCATCCCGGAGGAGATGAAGGGCCAGTTCGCCCACCTGTACTGCGACCGCAGGTTCGGGATCGGTGCTGACGGGGTACTCTACCTCGGACGGTCTGCTGAGGCGGACCTTGCCATGCGCCTCTTCCAGCCGGATGAGAGTGAGGCAGCCATGTGCGGGAACGGTATCCGCTGCTTTGCCAGGTATGCCTTTGATACAGGGTATGTGGAACATACCTGCTCGGTAGAGACCCAGGCCGGGATCATGGGGGTGGAGATGGGGTATGAGAATGATACGTTCATGGCAACCATCGCCATGCCGGAACCCCGGTTCGACCGGAAAGACATCCCGGCTGCCGGCGAAGGGGAGTACAGGGAGACGATAGAGGGGTACGAGGTGTATGCGGTCAATACCGGGGTACCCCACGCCGTAATATTCGTTGAAGACTTGGATGCGGTCCCGCTCTCAACACTCGCACCGGTCATTCGGAACCATGCGACATTTCCCGAGGGGGCAAATGTCAATGTCGTGGCACGCGAGGGGGAGGACACCATCAGGATACGTACCTTTGAACGGGGGATCGAGGACGAGACCACCTCCTGTGGTACGGGTGCTACCGCTTCCGCGGCTGTCGCACACCACCTTGGGTACGTAGGGCCGAAGGTCCGGGTCGAGACGCAGGGAGGGCCGCTCGTGATAACGCTCGGGGAAAAAACGCTGATGGAAGGGCCGGCAGTGACGGTGTTCCGGGGTTCGATCGAGTTCTGATCGGGGATCTCCGGTCGGGAAAATCAGCAACGGTAAAGGCGGTGCCTGAACGGACATCCGTCAATTCCATCGTTCTTCAGCTCGAATCCGATCCGGATTCAGGAGGATCAGCGGTCATGCATCCTGTACCAGGTGAGGAGAACGAGGAGCAGGCCGATTCCCGCCACCACCCCTGGTATACCGTTATTCTGTCTCTTCTGCATCATCGTGCATTCCTTTCCCTGACCGATATGCCCGTTTCAACGATGTCAAACTCGAACCAGCCGCCTGACGGGAGCGACCGGTGCTTCTCGAGCGTTGCCCGCCGGTGCTGGTTCGTGCGTTCGACACGGACAATGGCTTTCGAGATATGGGCAAGGGCGGTTCCCCCGAGACCGACGTAGACATTCCGCTGGACATCCATGTAGACCTGGTTTGTGATCACGACCGGGATGTCGTATTTCTTTGCATATCCGAGGAGATGCACCATCTGCCGGGAGAGGGTCTGCATCGCGTCGATCCCCTTTCCCAGCATGGTCCGGTAGAGGCCGGTTGCAGAGTCCATGATAATGAGCCCTATCCCGTTTTTGGAGAGGACCCGTTCGATCGCTGCGATCATGGCTCCCTGCTGCTCGTAGTCATGGGGCTCATAGAGGAAGAGGCGTTCTGCGAGTCGTTCGGCGTCACTGCCGGCTACCTGCCGGAACCGCTCGATCGAGAACCCCTCGGTATCGATGAAGATGACTCCTTTTCCGGAACGGAGGAAGGAGACTGCGATTGTCACGCAGAGCACACTTTTCCCGCCTGCAGGGCCCCCATAGAGCTGGGTGATCACCCGGGGTTCGAGGCCTCCTCCGAGCAGTTCGTCGAACACGGGAGTCCCGGTACTCAGCCGATCACCGGTCATGAATCCAACTTCCCGATACGAGCCCATGCCTGCGACTCTGCTATCCGTGCAACGGTCCGTGCCGGGATCCCGAGTTCCCGGGCCCAGGTGCTGGTGTCATCGTACTCCGGCTTGAGCGAGTAGACCTTCCCGTCAAGCAGGCCATACTTGATCCGGATCGGACGCTCCTGGCCATTGATGGTAACCGGGACGACCTGTACTGACCGTTTCGCCACAAACCGGTGGACTGCCGGGATACACCGGACTCCGAGTGTACCGAGCTCGGCGGCCATCACCGCGGCGATCCGCTCCCCTTCGCCTGCGGCGGCGATCACCCGCACGAGGTGGCCGGGACGCCCCTTCTTCATGGTGCAGGGGAGAGCGCTCACATCATACGCCCCCTCTTCGAGCAGCCGGGAGAAGGTGTAGGCAAGGATCTCGGCACTCACATCGTCGACACTGGTCTCGAGGAGGTCCACCCGGGAGGGATCTGCTTCATTGCTGCAATTGATGATCATGGCACGGAGAACGTTCGGGACATGGTCCGGGTCCCGCGTGCCGGCACCGTAGCCAACCCCTTCGATGGAGTACGTGCAATCCGGCAGGGCATGGGACGTCCCAAACTCAGCGAGGAGGGCCGCCCCGGTCGGGGTACAGAGTTCCCCGTCTTCTGCCGTTCCGAGCCTGACCGGGATCCCCGCCTCCTGCAGGATTGCGAGGGTGGCCGGGGCAGGCACGGGATACATACCATGTGACCCGGTGATCGAACCACCCCCGAGAGCAACCGGGAGGACTGTACAACCGTCCGCTGAAAGCGAGAGAAATGCGGTGCATGCTCCCACCACCTCGGCGATTGCGTCATCGGCCCCGACCTCGTGGAAGTGGGCCATCTCCCCGTGGACCTGCTGCTCGGCCCGGGCCATCCGCCCGAAGACCCGGAGTGCCATGGCAACAGCCTGGTCCGGTGCCCGGGCACCCCGGACCCGTCTGGTGACCTCGGCGAGGGTTCGCTCGGTAGCGGGTGCATGGGTTTCCACGAGCAGGCCCTGGATACCTGCCCGCATGACGGGGGCGATCCCGGGTTCACCTACCACCGAGGCCATCGCAGCGACCGTGGCCTCCCGGTCGGCGCCGAGATGGAGCAGAGCACCGGTGATCATGTCACCGGCAGCGCCGCGGAAGGGATCAAAGACAAGGAGCCGCATAAATCACCAGTACCTATAAATCCCTGTGTATATGACTTTTAAGGTGATGCCCGAGATATTTTTGAAGGTCGATACTGCGTATCCTGGCGATCAGGGTGGCGGGAAGGCACGGCTGGATCCTGAGACCATGCTGTACCTGAAAATATCTCCCGGTGATATCGTTGCGGTTGAGGGGAAACGCCGCACGGTTGCCAAGGTATGGCGTTCACTCGTTGAAGACTGGAACCAGAACAAGGTTCGGATCGACAATTTCACCCGGACAAATGCCGGGGTCAGCATCGGGGACACGGTGAAGATCGTTGCCATCAAGGACGAGATCGAGGCACGGCGGGTCGTGCTCGCCCCACCCGAAGACCTGCCCCGGAGCATCCCGGTCAGCAACAACCCCAACGTCCTGAACGCCCTGATCGATTTTCCCGTGGTGAAGAACGACTCGGTACCGATCATGATCGGGCTCCCGTTCCTCCAGCCGCAGATCGTCTCGTATAAAGTGGTGGATATCGAGCCCGAACAGGCAGTGATCATCACCAAGAATACCCAGGTTGAATTTTCTGAAAAGCCGGCAATCGGCTTCGAGGGCTTAAAACGGATCTCCTACGAGGACATCGGCGGGTTAAAAGACGAGCTCCAGCGGGTTCGCGAGATGATCGAGCTCCCGATGCGCCACCCCGAACTCTTCCAGAAACTGGGGATCGATCCGCCGAAAGGGGTGCTCCTGTACGGACCGCCGGGTACCGGGAAGACCCTGATCGCAAAGGCGGTGGCAAGCGAGAGCGGGGCGCACTTCATCTCGATTGCAGGCCCGGAAGTCATCTCCAAGTACTATGGTGAGAGCGAGCAGAAGCTCCGGGAGATCTTTGATGAGGCAGAGCAGAACGCTCCCTCCATCATATTCATCGATGAACTTGACTCGATCACCCCCCGGCGTGAAGAGGTCACCGGGGAGGTGGAGCGACGGGTGGTCGCCCAGCTCCTCACCATGATGGACGGCCTCGAGGAACGGGGCCAGGTCGTGGTGATCGGTGCAACCAACCGGGTGGATGCCATCGACCCTGCCCTCCGGAGACCCGGGCGGTTTGACCGGGAGATCGAGATTGGGGTACCAAGCGAACCCGACCGTATCGAGATCCTGAAGATTCATACCCGGGGAATGCCGCTTTCAGGCGATGTGGACCTGCTGGCCCTTGGGCAGCAGACCCACGGGTTTGTTGGTGCCGACCTCGCTGCACTCGCCCGGGAGGCAGCCATCCGGGCGCTGCGCCGCTACCTGCCCGAGATGAACCTTGATGACGAGGAGATCCCTCCCGAGATCCTCGACCGGATGGAGGTGAATGCACGCGACTTCCGGACAGCGCAGCGGGACGTGAGCCCGAGTGCCATGCGGGAGGTGATGCTCGAGGTTTCCCATGTCACCTGGAACGATGTGGGCGGTCTCCTGGAAGCAAAGCAGGAGATCCAGGAGGCGGTCGAGTACCCGCTCACGGAGCGGGCACGATTCGAAGAGCTGGGGATCTCCCCTCCGCGCGGCGTCCTCCTGTACGGACCGCCGGGGACCGGGAAGACCCTGATCGCAAAGGCGGTGGCAAACGAGAGCGGAGCCAATTTCATCGCGATACGCGGTCCCCAGCTCCTCTCCAAGTGGGTTGGCGAGAGTGAACGGGCAGTCCGCGAGATCTTCAAGAAAGCCCGGCAGGTCGCGCCGTCCATCATCTTCTTCGATGAACTCGATGCCCTCGCCCCGGCCCGCGGGTCGGACCTCGGCTCGCACGTGATGGAGACCGTGCTCAACCAGATCCTGACCGAGATCGACGGGCTCGAGGAGTTACGGGACGTCGTGGTGATGGGGGCGACCAACCAGCCGACACTCGTGGACCCCGCACTCCTCCGGGCCGGTCGCTTCGACCGCCTGGTGTATATCGGGGAGCCGGATCTTGCGGACCGGCAGAAGATCCTCGGGATACACCTCCGCTCGATACCGCTCGAGGGATCATACCTCGAAGACCTCGTCCAGGCGACCAGCACCTGTGATGAGGAAGCGCTGGATGCCCTGCTCGAGGGGCTGGGGCGGGACCGGGAGGTCTCGCTCGATGAGGCACAGGCTGCTGCCGGGTCTGCCTGCCAGGGAAAAGACGGGAAGATGAACCGTGGCCAGCGGAGGAGGTTCCTCGTTGATCACCTGGCACAGCGCGGGCTCCGGCTCAGGGATGAGCCGCGTGAAGCCCTTATCCTGACGATTGCCGTGAAGACGGAAGGGTATGTTGGTGCGGATATGGAAGTCCTCTGCCGTGAAGCCGGGATCTTTGCGATGCGGGAGCACGCTACCATGGTTACCCTCCGCCACTTCGAGCAGAGCCTTGCCAAGGTTCACCCGACCATGAACGAGCGCCTCCGTGAGTTTTACTCCCGGGTCAGGCTCCACTTCAAGGGAGGGCTGCCCCGCGAGGTACAGCCCCCGGAATACCAGTAACACTCTTTTTTCATTCGTGCGTTTTCCCAAGGTGTTCTGCCCGTATCCCTTTTCCGGGAAATAGTGAGGAGAATTTTTCCCTGTCCTGCCTGGCCAGACCGATGGGCCTGCGGTGTGCCCTGCAATGCACGGACCGGGGGGGTATACTCGTTCTCCTCGCCCTTCCGCTGCGCTGAATCCCGCCATCCGGGTCAACAATCGAGGCAGGAACCCATGGCCGTATCGTGGTACCTGGTGCACTGCCAAGGTATCCTTCCGGTGAGAGCCTGCCAGGCGATCCCCTCTCCTGGCCAGGAGCATCAGAGTCGCGTGCACCGGGGCATCGATCCCTACCGCTTTATAGCAGGGTGTTCAATAGGGAACCAGGCAGTATTCTTCTCCCCTGGCCCCGGTGAGGTTCCTGATGCTGAATATCACGACGTTTCTCGATAACCATGCACGGACCAGCGATCGGACTGCGGTAATATCCCCCTCGCAGGGAAAGGAATACACGTATTCCAGCCTCCTTTCGATGATGAGCAGGATCGCCGGGGACCTCGCGGACCAGGGGATACGCAAAGGTGACCGGGTCTGTATCTACCTTGACAGCAGCCCTGAGTACCTGGCGAGCTACTTCGCGATCTGGCGGCTGGGTGCGGTCGCTGTCCCGGCAAATATCGCCTACCGTGAGGCGGAGCTCCGCCACGCCCTGGCTGATGCCGGGGCACGGGGCCTGATCCATCGTGACACCGGCTCGGCCGTTGCAGA